>NZ_JBWYIW010000012.1:0-110562 GCF_056779915.1 Acinetobacter sp. ANC_7513 | reverse complement strand
TTCTCAAAACTTAGATCCAACCTATTCAGCTAAACCCTTGTTTTTCAACAAGTTTTAATCAACATCACCGCCGATGGATGTGCATTCTACATTATTTCATATCCAATGCAACCATGTTTTTTAAATATTTAAAAAAAATATGATTAACTGAATATTTATTGTTCAATTTACGTGATTTTTATGCTTTTTTAGCTATTTTTTAAGCGTGCATGGCACAATACTTGCAAAATTATCCATTAATTTTTCATCTTTATTAATTTCTTGCCACTTTAAACTACGGCAATCTATATATTCACAATACCCAGATTGCCCCTCTTCTTGAATTCCGTCAATCTGCACCTCATAACTAAAACTACCGACATAACCTGCGGCAACACCGAATTTAAAATCTCCACGACTTTCACCTTTCACGATTATTTTTCTTTTTTTATTTTCAAATGACCATTCAAATACGCGCGCTAAATACATCTCATGCCCATTAGGGGTTTTTACTTTAGGGTATACACGATGGACTTTGAAATAAACATCATCAAACATTTCAGATGTCTGAGCTTTTAAATCTCTTAAATACATCCTTGATTGCACAATTTGATTTAAACCATTACGTATATGAGCAAGAAGTAACTGCCTTTGATCAATCAAATTAATAATCTGATAGGTAAAAAAGTGAAGTGGTAGATAAGGAATATTGATCGCTCTGGCAAATTCAAATGACCCTAACTGGTCAATTTTATATGTTTGTTCTTTATAGGTTACTGTTCCTTTGCATTGACACATTAATGACCAGTGATCAAATAAACCTAATTTTAGTTTAGTAAAGTGCGAAATAATTGGTTGAGCTTGAATATTCAGATCAACGGAAAGTTCATTGTCCTTTCTTATTAATTTGAAGTTTGGGATTGAGCCTTCTAGTTGTTCTCTTTGTCCAAATACAAATTTATTCTCTTTAATCTCGCAATCATTGATGATTGAATAACCATGAAAATGTCCAACCATATGTGGACTAATGCTCGTAATGAGTGAAACAGTATCCAAGGCTTTTGTTTTAATTGCATAATCATTACGCAGCATTGGAACATTCGGCTGTCCGATAATGGTTAAAAAATTAAAATAATGAAGTGGAGATGGTAATCCTGGAATCATCAATCCTTGATGGATAATTTTATAGATTCCTCGTGGACCGTGATAATCCAACCGAAGAGGAAAAGGAGCCTGATTCAGCTGTTTTGAATCGTCCGCTAAACTCATCAACAACTGCATATCAAACTCCTTTTTTATTTATCTTGTTTTTTCTCGAGCCAAAAATGTAGTGATGAAACCTGAAAGTGCATAAATAATCGAAAGCACTAAAATACCGACAGGAATATTGTACGTAATCGCAGCAAAGATAAACACAACAATAGGCAAGACTGCAAACGGCACACGTTTACGATCTACGGTTTTAAACGAATAGTATTTAATATTCGAAATCATCAGCAAGCCAACTGCAATAATAATGACTGCATTTATCGTCTGAATCATTGGATCAGATAGGACAAAAATTTCAGGGAAATCACGCCCCACCCAAACCAAAGAAATGATCATTACTGCGGCTAGAGGACTAGCTACACCAATAAAATAGCGTTTATCAACCACACCTATTTGCACATTGAAACGTGCCAATCGGAATGCAGCACAAGCAGTATAGACAAAACATGCAGCCAAACCGATTCGACCTAGATCATGGAGGCTCCAGCTATACATCAAAATTGCAGGCGCAACACCAAATGCCAACATATCTGATAATGAATCAAACTGCTCACCAAAAGGGCTTTGCGCTCCAATTGCTCGTGCGACCCGACCGTCTAAACCATCAAATAAAGCAGCGATAAAAATGGCATAAATGGCTTGTGTGAATTCGCCATTCATACTTGCAATAATTGAGTAAAACCCTGACAACAATGCCGCAGTAGTAATCAGATTTGGCCACAGATAAATCCCACGACGCTTAACCTTTTGCCCTTCTTGCGTATGTTCCTCTTCTTCAACTTCGAAAGTAATACCATCAAAGCCCGGAACATTTCTTGGAGAAGATTCAGTTTCAGGTTTATTTATATTTGTCATTGTCATTCGTCCTAACTGTAGCCTTATCTCTCAATATTCTTATTCGCCGACCAACCAACGAACGGCAGCATGACCACCATTTTCACTCATTCTTAAGTGCGGAAAAAGCCATTGCAATGCTTCATCTGCATCTTCAGAAAACTTCCAAGGTGGATTAATCACTAATAAACCACAACCGTTTAATCCTACAGGTGTATCGTCTGGCCATACACATACTTCACAAACCAATTGACGGCGAATACCAGTCTTAATCATTTTTTTCTCAAAACGATCAATCATTGCGCGGTCTTTAATTGGGTACCAAATTGCAAATATGCCTGTAGGCCATTTCTTATATGCCGTAGCGATGAGTTCAACCAACTGCGGAAAATCCTTTCGCTCCACCTCATATGGTGGATCAATCATGACCAATCCACGTTTTTCTTTAGGAGGAATCACACCGAGCAAACCTTCATAAGCATCACGCTCATGCAAACCTGCCCGACGATCACGCACATTCATGTAAAGTTGCTGAAATACATCTCGTTGCATCTCAAAAATTGTTGCTTTATCTGTTTCGCGCATTCCTTCCAAAGCGAACCATGGCGAACCCGGATAAGCGCCTTTTCCGGCACCTGCACGCATATCTTCTACAACTTTAAGATATTGCTTAACACCTTCAGGGGCATTACGCTTAATTGAGTCATCGAGTTTAACTAAACGGTGAATACCATTTAAAAACTCTCCCGACTTCTGTGCTGCAGACGTTGATAAATCGTATTTACCTGCACCACCATGTGTATCAATGTAACGATACGGCTTATCTTTTTGATTAAGACGTGACAAAATCTGAAGCAACAATACATGCTTCATGACATCGGCAAAGTTTCCAGCATGGAAATGGTGACGGTAATTCATGTTTCAATTATTCCTAAGATCAACAATCATTTTAACATGAAAAAGTGTTTCATTCAGAATCGATTATTACTCTAAAATAGCTGACCTTTTTTTTATACAGTAAATAGCGAGATAAATATGGAAGCAGTTGTCATCCCAGGGGATTGGAATGTTGATCAAATCCTTGATGATTTAGATCAACATGGCTTCAGTATCATCGATCATGCATACCCACCAAGCTATTTAAAAAACGTTGTAAATGAATGCCAAATCCATCTTGATGATTTTCGAAATGCAGCAATTCAAAATGGCATTGTCAGCACAATCCGCAGCGATCACATTTTGTGGTTAGATCCAAAACTATCAATTTCCCATCAACACATAAAAACCTTAGATTTACTCTCTCAGGAATTAAATCGTGCATTTTATTTAGGCATTCAAGAAGTCGAAGCCCACTTCGCTTGTTATAATCCTGGTGATTTCTATGCTTTACATCGAGACAACCCTCAAGGCAAAAATGGTCGTGTGATGTCGACAGTTTTTTATCTGCATGAGGAATGGCATCAGCATTGGGGTGGTCAACTAAAGCTACAAGATAAGAATAATCAGTGGCATATTATTGAACCCAAACCTAATCGCATCGCTCTATTTCAAAGCGATTTATTACATGAAGTTCTTGTTGCACACCACCAACGTCTTTCGATTACAGCTTGGTTAAGGACCGCACGAACTTTAATTTAGCGCTTTATTTTTTCGAAGTTGCCTCCATATAGGTTTTAAACCTGATGAGGACTCATCCATGCAATCAAATACCAAGCTAATTATTCAACGCATTGGTGAAACAGACCAACTTTACTTACAAAAAAATACGCCTGAGCTTGCCTTTGAACGTGCCGAATTGCGTTTAGAGCTGGTCAGTATGAGTAAGCTTCGTCAGGAACAAATTCATTTTCTTCAAGAAGCGATTGTTCTTCTTGAACAAGGTCGAGTAGATTTCGAAGAAATGCCAATGCGTTTGTATATTAATCTTACCCTGATGTTAGCTAGAGCCTACATGATGTATTTTGAGATTACTCAAGATGAAAAATTTGCGATCATCACTCAGCAAATTTTAAAATCATTAACATCGACCAATCATAGTGATGTTTATTTTAATCTGGCTTATGCTTGCGCTTCTCGTAAAGAGTCAGCACTTACACGCCATTGGCTAAATAAATATTTTAAAACTATTGATCATGATTTAGAGGTGATAAGAACTCACCCTGCTTTCAAACAATTTCATGACCAAGAGTGGTTTATCCAGTTAACCAAACCTAAGATGCATTAAAAAAAGCCCCATGAAAGGGGCTTTTTTAGGCCATTTTTAATTTATATGCATCCATATGTAACTGTTGATTAAGTTCATCTATCCATATTGCCCAATCATCATCTTGTACTAAATGACTAATTAAGAAGTCGCGCTGACCTTTATTCCAAAATGGTGCATCATGTAAATTTTGTTGAGCGGAAAGCTGATGTGTACGGATATAGAGTTCAATTGCCGCTGGACTATTTGCCAACCCCAATTGAGAAAACAATAACGCTAAGGAAGGTTTATGTTCCATCAAGAGACTCCCCTTATCAGATTTTAATAAAATTATTATTTAAATAACTTATAAGAAATCCATGAAAAAACCCAGCTTTTGGTCTGGGTTTATTGTTTCAATTTGTGATTATATTTTCATCACTTTGTATCGTTTGTGAGCTGCTCACTCAATTGGTCAATGACAATGGCCCATTCATTATCTTTTTTCCAATGACTAATAATAAAATCGCGTTGCGATGGGTTCCAAAAATCAGCTTCATGCATCGGCGTATTGGGATCAAGCCGATGTGTCTGTATAAATTGATCAATCCCTTCAGGTGAGCTATCTAAGCCCAATTGCTCAAAAAGTAATTCTTGATTTACTTCCATATCCAACATGGATTGCTCCTTGAATTTTCATGATTTTGTTCAAGATAACATGTCAATACAAAGTTCTATGTAGAAGGATTTCTTAAGCATTGTTAAGTTTTGTGCATTAAAAAAGCACTCCGAATGGAGTGCTTTTTTAATTTAGTTGAGAACTAAATTATTTAACCATGTCAGCAATCGCTGCACGTTCTTCTTCTAACTCATTAAGCGTGAAGTTGATACGCTCACGGCTGAATTCGTCAATTTCAAGACCTTGAACGATTTTGTACTCGCCATTTTCACAAGTTACAGGGAAACCGAACATTACGCCTTCAGGGATACCGTAAGAACCATCAGAAGGAATACCCATAGTTACCCATTCGCCGTTTGTGCCAAGAGCCCAATCGCGCATATGGTCGATTGCAGCGTTTGCAGCAGAAGCAGCAGAAGAAAGACCACGCGCTTCGATGATCGCAGCACCACGCTTACCAACAGTTGGAAGGAATACGTCTTTATTCCATGCAGCATCGTTGATTTTGTCTTTTAAGCTTTCGCCGTTTACGTTAGCAAAACGGTAGTCAGCATACATTGTTGGAGAGTGGTTACCCCAAACTGTCATGTTTTTGATGTCAGAAACTGCAACACCAGCTTTTTGAGCAAGTTGAGTTAACGCACGGTTGTGGTCAAGACGTAACATTGCTGTGAAGTTTTTCGCTGGAAGATCTGGAGCAGATTTCATTGCGATATAAGCATTCGTGTTAGCAGGGTTACCTACAACAAGAACTTTAACGTCACGGCTAGCAACTTCGTTAAGCGCTTGACCTTGACCGATGAAGATTTCACCGTTGACTTTAAGAAGGTCAGCACGTTCCATACCAGGACCACGTGGACGTGAACCAACAAGAAGCGCGTAGTCAGCATCTTTGAATGCAACTTTAGGATCATCAGTACCGATCATGCCAGCCAATAATGGGAAAGCACAGTCGTCAAGTTCCATCATCACGCCTTTAAGCGCTTGTTGAGCTTTCTCAACAGGAATTTCTAATAATTGAAGAATAACTGGTTGGTCTTTACCCAACATTTCACCGCTAGCGATACGGAATAAAAGGCTGTAACCAATTTGACCAGCAGCGCCAGTAACGGCAACGCGAACAGGTTGCTTCATGTAATTATCTCCAGTTGAGAGGATAGTCAATGCGATTAAATAGCTGTTCTATCTAATCTTAATAATCATAAACGGCGAAGATTGTACTCCAATACTTTGACAGATGCATTGAAAAGAGAATGAATTTCAACAAAAGTCTGATAGGAAATATAAATTAACTTCGCGGAAATAAATTAGTAGGCGCCCTCTATGTCAAATCTATTTGGGCAGGTCGAGACAATATCAGACGCACATGACTTGAATTGACCATTCGTGCGATAACAGATTTCAACCCCCGTTAACACTGGGCGACCATTTAAGCTTTGGCATTGAAATTCAATACCTTGGCTGGGTAATTTTGGGTTGAGTTTGATGAATTGTGATCGTAATGTCGCCATAGAGACTGTTTTACGATCCACTCCTGTTAAGGAATCAGGAACTTTTAATTGGTCTGCATGATTAATAATGGTACGAAAATACTGACTGGCATTCATTGGAACGCAACCACCATAGTTGGCCCATAACCTAATTCTAGCCTGCTCATCAGGCATCACCCTAGCAACAACCCTCTTCTGTAGCGGTGCCAAGGTGGCAGATGAACTCGTTTGGCAATCATGACGACTGGTTTCTGGGATAAGACCCTTTATCGTCAGTGAATATCCTTCTAGGCATTTACGGTGTTTCGCTTTTGTTCGATCTAATGCACAAATGGCAGGTGTCATCTGTACTTGAAGCACATATCCTTGTAAACCTTTCCCGGATGCCATCACATCTGCTGAACACAACAAAGCCCCTACGCTCAAACTACAGAGGAGGTAAGTGTGTTGACGACTAAACAGCAGTTTTGCGTGATTCATCCAAGCTCACAAAAGTAGTTGAAATGCTATTGCGTATTTCTTACTGGAATAGGCGGCATACGACTTTCGATCGCTTGCGGCCCCTGACCAAGCAAAACACCATAATGAGCAGCATTGGTCATAACTTTCTTCACATAGTCACGTGTTTCATGAAGTGGTATAGACTCTGTGTATTGATCCGCCGCAATACTTTTAAACTCTGGTTGCCAACGGCGTGCTCTAGTCAGCCCTGCATTATAGCCAGCCGTAGCTAGAACTGGACTGTTACTCAGCATACCTTGAATCATTGACAGGTAATATGTCCCATAACGAATATTGGTATTCGGATCTGATAATGCAGCAGGATTATACGTTTCACCCATTTTTCGTGCCACATCTTTTGCTGTTGCAGGCATAATTTGCATCAATCCACCAGCACCTACATGTGAACGGGCCGTGGTTACAAAGCGACTTTCTTGACGCATTAAACCATACGCCCACGAAGGATCAATCCCTGCATTTTTACTATGCGTCACCACTAGATTTTGATGTGGTGTCGCATAACGATATGCATAGTTATGACGTTTAAGTGTTCTTTCCGCCGCATAAATAGCACGGTCATACCACCCCATTTCTGTGGCACGTTTTGCCGCAGCCAGTAATAGACCATCATCTTGCTTAAGATAAGCTTGGCGGACAGCCCAATTCCATTCACGGTTTGTGTAAGTTGCTGAAGCATTGATATTGCGTAATGCAAAAGCACGTCTAAAGTGAATATCTTGATCTAAACGTTGAATATCCTGTGCGCTTGGTTGTGCTCGATCATGTGCTTCATTATAACGAATACCTAAATGATCTTTTGCCAACAGATTGTGATAATCATCGCCAGCGGCAGCTAATCGTTGATAAATACTTTTTGCAGCTTGCTTGGAAGCTTGATCTTTGCGATTTTCATACGCTCTCGCCATCCAATATTGCCAGCGATCTTCTTGTTTTTGCGTAACGCTCATACTATCTATGGCGCGCAACACACTTTCCCACTCACCAAATCGAATCGCTTGACGCGCGTAAATTTCAGCCTCTTCTGGTGTAAAAGGCACGCCATAACTGTAATCAAAGTTCTTCAGCACTTCAGGATTAAAATTATTTTTCATCACTGTCGTGCCTCCAATATACGCCACCGTGCGGTACATATACTTTTGAACATCTGCAGGAACACCTTGCACGACACGAGGAAGATTTTGAAGCGCCGTGTTCAAGTCAGCATCTGCAGCACGACCTAAAGCAAACACCAAATAAGCATAATCTACTGTTGTTCCTTTGGTCGCAGACCATAAATAATTCAAAGGATCTGCCTGAATTTGATTTAATTGTGCTAATGACAAGTTTAAACCCAGAGTTTGTGCTGTTGCGATCGCTGGACCAGACTGGCCCGCTCTAAGTTGCGCAAACAAGCGCTGTTGACGATCAGTGGTGGTGAGTAAGGGACTACTTAGCATTAAGCGACCTAAACCATTACACGATTCGGGCTGCGACTCTGTTGTAAGCCAGACATCTTTGTATTCCGCGTACGCCAATGTATCGCCATTTTTTGCTCGTACTTGCGCAGCCGCACAGCTTTCAGCTTGATCAGGATTGGTGACATAAGGTAAAACAGGTTGAGCTGTCTTGAAATCTGCTTGTTTTACCTTTTCTTCGACATAATCAGCAGCTAATTTTTCAGCCATTGCAGATTGAGGATAGCGCTGTGCAAAGCTGATAATATTCGTTGCAGGTTGGAAGCCTAAATTATTATTCAACATCCAATATTCTGGATAATATCCAAGCGCATCATTTTGCATTGCAGAACGATAATATTCGAGCTGAGCTGTATTACCCGAGTTCGCAAATTTAATCGCTTCATTAAATTGCTCTTCAGCCGCATGAGCAACGGGCAAACAACCTAGTGTTATCAGCCCCATTAAATATTTTTTTAACTGTTTTTGCTTCACTGCTTTTTTTGACACGCTTCTCTTCTCAACTTTAACTCGTCGCTACATTTGGACATGCTTTTTTGCATGATCAACTCTTTTGCAGCGCTTGGCAATTTTAAAATGTATTTTAAATACTCTAATGATCAAGTACTGTTCTGTTATGTAAAGCGCTGATTAACCACTATTATTTTAAAGTATTTTTACTGTAAATCCATAAACTTGATCTGATTTATATATTTGTTCAACCCGTAGTACAAATACTGTAAAATAGCTCGCTTTTATCGAGTGTGGGATTCCCCCATACTTCACCGGAACATATTTATCCCTTTTTATAGGATAGGAGCCTTCATGACGGTTCAAACCTTCATTCCGAATAGTGCCCCAGCTGCCTCAGAAAACACTGTTACCCAGCCACAGCACACCCCAGCCATCGATGGTGCAGTCAAAAAACTGTATATCGAAACGCAAGGGTGTCAGATGAATGAGTATGACAGTCATCGTATGGCCGACTTGCTAGGTGATTCACACGGTTATGTATTAACAACAGACCCTGCTGATGCAGATATTCTTTTAATGAATACCTGTTCAATTCGTGAAAAAGCGCAAGAAAAAGTATTTTCAGAATTAGGTCGCTGGCGCAAGCTGAAAGAAAAAAATCCTGATTTGGTGATTGGTGTAGGTGGATGTGTTGCATCTCAAGAAGGTGACAATATCCAAAAACGTGCACCTTATGTCGACATGGTATTTGGTCCACAAACACTTCACCGTTTGCCACAAATGCTTGATCAGCATACGGATCAAATTGAAAAGCCGAAAAAAGAGAAAATCAAACTGGTAGACATCTCATTTCCAGATATCGAAAAGTTCGACTTCTTACCTGAACCTCGCGTTGAAGGTTATAAAGCTTTCGTATCGATTATGGAAGGCTGTTCAAAATACTGTTCATTCTGCGTGGTGCCATACACTCGTGGTGAGGAAGTCTCTCGTCCCCTAGATGATGTACTTGCTGAAATTGCTGGTCTTGCGGAAAAGGGCGTACGTGAGGTTTCTTTACTCGGTCAAAACGTAAATGGTTACCGCGGAGAAACATTCGAAGGTGAAATCTGTACGTTTGCTGATCTTCTTCGTCTAGTGGCGGAAATTCCAGGCATTGGTCGTATTCGCTATACGACATCTCATCCATTAGAATTCAATGATGACCTTATCCAATGCTATCGTGACCTACCACAGATGGTTTCTCACCTTCATTTACCAGTTCAAAGTGGTTCAAATGATGTATTGAAGGCGATGAAGCGTAACCACACGATTGACGTTTATATCGATAAGATTGCTAAATTACGCCAGGTACGCCCTGATATGCATTTGTCTTCAGACTTTATTATTGGCTTCCCTGGTGAAACTGATGCTAACTTTGAAGAGACATATCAATTTATTCAAGACTTAGATTTTGATCATTCTTATAGTTTCATCTACTCGAAACGTCCTGGTACACCAGCATCAGAGCTGGAAGATTTAACACCTGAAGATGTTAAAAAAGAGCGCTTGGCTAAAGTTCAACAATGGATTAAGCAGTCAAGTATCCAAAAAACTGATGCTATGCTTGGTACTGTCCAACGTGTGCTCATTGAGAGCGTTTCAAAGCACGATCCAAACTTATTGGTAGGAACCGCAGACAATACACGTTTAGTAACATTTATTGGTGATGCCTCTTGGCTTGGACGCTTTGCAGAGATTGAGATTACAGAGATTAAAACCTTGAATTTAGTTTACGGTGAACTCTTGAATCTTGAACCTGACGTGGCGTAATGTAGAGGTATAGATTAATAGACTCTAAAGGAAATCTCTTGACTGCAGCGATTCGACGTACAGTGGCTTTTCCCGGTGTTTCAATGGACCGTTTACAAACCATGCTTGGCGCGTACAACGGTCATATGAAACAAATTGAACAACGTTTAGATGTAAAAATCAGTCAGCGTGGTGATAGTTTTTTTATTGACGGTGGAATTGATGAAGTCGAGAGAGTTGAAAGCTTACTTCAGCGCTTATACGCCGAAGCTGAAGTTTCTCAACAAATCAGCTCTGATTTGATTCATTTAATGATTCAAGGCAGCCAGACTGATCATGAATTACAATTGGATCCTAATCAAGAACACACAGGACTTGACGAAGTCTGGCTCCAAACTCGCAAGGGCCGCATTAATCCGCGGGGGGCCAACCAAAAACGCTATGTACAACGTATTCTTCAAAGTGATATTTCTTTCGGGATTGGTCCAGCGGGTACAGGTAAGACCTATTTGGCTGTAGCTGCTGCCGTTGATATGCTTGAACGCAATGAAATTCAACGCATTCTTTTAGTTCGCCCTGCTGTGGAAGCTGGTGAAAAACTTGGCTTCTTGCCAGGTGACTTATCACAAAAAATTGATCCTTATTTACGCCCACTCTATGATGCCCTGTATGAAATGCTTGGCTTTGAAAAAGTGGCAAAATTAATTGAGCGTCAAATTATTGAAGTAGCCCCACTTGCATATATGCGTGGTCGTACACTCAATCACTCCTTTGTCATTTTAGATGAAGCTCAAAATACAACGCCAGAACAGATGAAAATGTTCTTAACTCGTCTTGGTTTTGGTTCGCGTGCAGTCATTACCGGTGACATTACTCAAGTGGATTTACCACGTGGACAACAGTCTGGTTTGGCACATTCATTACGTGTGCTTGAAAAGATTAAAGAAATCCATATCACACGTTTTCACTCACGTGATGTTGTAAGACATCAGCTTGTACAAAAAATTGTAGAAGCATACGAAGGTTGGGACAGTGAACAACATCGTTTAACTGCTGAAGCACGTGCGGAACGTAAAGCGCGTCAAGAAGCACTCATATCAGAAAATGATTCTGCTGCTGATGCTCAGCATCAAGATGCAGAGTAATTTAAATCTAATCACGCTCAAGGCAAGATTTTGAAACTCAGTCTCTCATTACAACAATCGTTTGAAGCATCAAGCTTGGTGCTCAAACGTGCGTATGTTAAAAAAATTATTGAAACCACCCTTCGTCATATTGATACACAAAGCGATTGTGAAATTGGTATAGCTTGCGTAGATGTCGAAGAAAGTCACAAACTTAACCTTGAATATCGTGGTAAAGATAAGCCAACCAATGTTTTATCTTTTCCAAGCGACTTACCAGATGAAATGGCTGAAATTCTAGACAGTTTCCCTATCGGAGATCTGGTGATTTGTATTCCCGTTGTGCTTCGAGAAGCAGAAGAACAATTTAAAGCACCATTAACACATTTCACTCATATGTTGGTTCACGGTACTTTACATCTGATGGGCTATGATCATGAAACTTCTGAACAAGATGCTGAGGAAATGGAAGCAATTGAGATTGAGATTTTACAAAAACTAGGTTTTGAAAACCCTTACTTGCTTTTGGATGACGAATAACACTCCTCAATGACTTCGGTCTATGCTTCCCGTTATTCGGGAAGCAAATTAAAATAATAAATGAGTATTCAAAAATGAACTTCGTTGTCATCTTCAAAGCTAAAATAAAAAATATTGATGATGAATATGTAATATTGGCTAGCCAAATGCGGCATAAAGCGATGCATGATTACAATTGTACAAAGTTTGAAAGCTATCAAGAGAAGGATAATGAAGTCAGTCTTTCTTATTGGAGTCGGTTAGAAGATATTCAAGCTTGGCATCAAGACACCCAACATCTTTATGCCCAACAAAAAGGTCGCCTATCATGGTATGACACGTATTCGATTGAGGTCTGTCAGATTCAGCGCGCTTATCAATCTGAGTAAATCGAGTTGATCTTTATATTGATGACATATTTTAGACAAATGAGTTAAATATTGAGCAAGTTCTTCAGATAAAATAAGATAAAGTCATGCGAAACCAATAGATTAAACTTAAATAACGCCTGACCATCAAAACCATAATAAACGTCTTTGTAAACATTACATCGCAATTGGATAAGCTGTTATCCTTCGGCAGTAATCACCTACAAGATATACACTAGCTGACATCTCACAAGATTTAGAGGTAATGGAACTTCACTTATGCCAACGATTATTTCAAATATCGCGAACAAATTTCGTAAAGTCTATCAAAAGGCTGAAGGGTTTATTGAAGAAGAACGTGAATTTCCTGTCTCTCAAGTTTTTTTAAATGCGACTTTCAAGCGCTTTGTGACCGACAATGTCAGCATCCTTGAAGACTTACATGCTGATTTACACGACGATTGGCTTCGACTCTATGCCACTTTGAATGTGAAAGGGCTTTATACCATTCTCTCTGTAGATTTAAAGCTGATTCAAATGGAATTGAATAAAGATGTACAACTGATTGTATTTGAACAAATTAGTGAAACCGAAGTCATTGAAGCAAAATTTCAAACCTTTTGGATGAAAATTGCATTCCGCTCTGCCCTATTTTTCTATCAAAAAATTCTTCGTAAAGATCCACTTGGCATGATTTTAGAGCGGTTTAATGTCATTAAAGTCAAAGACGATCTCTTACATCTCGATTTAAATCAGTGGCTCGGAAAAAATCGCTCGATCATTGAAACATTGGGCAAAGTACACGTCAACCATGCAGAACTTCGTGAAACAGAATTGGTGGTGATTGGTAATGTAAATTTGATGGCTTTATTCAGCAAAATGAATACTGATCGATTCAAATCGAAATCTGATGAAGTGGAAAGTGATCACATTACACCAATTAAACAAAAGGACGACTAGAGCGCAGCGTTTTGATGTCGTCATAAAGCTTAAGCTACAGAAAAATACATTTTCACTGTGATTATTGATTATTTCTCCTTATTTATCAGAGATAATAAAACTTCAAGTGATCCTTCGATACGAAGGTAAAGGAAAATATTTATGGCATTTAAATCGTTTAAAACTTTGAGTGTGATTGCAAGTGTAGGTACAGCCGTGCTTTTCACAGGCTATTCAAGTCAAGCGCTTGCCATGACGCCCTTCCAAGCCTCTTATCAGTTTGCATACAATGGTAAAAACTTGGGGTCAGCAACACGAACCTTGAAAAAATCAGGTAACACATGGAATTACGTTTTTGCAGCTAAAGCAGGTGGTATTGCTTCAGCGACTGAAACCAGTAACTTCACATTCAACAATAATCAGATTCAATCATCCAATTTCAGTCGCACCAGTAAAATTTTGGTTCATAACAATACAATGAGCATTAAATTTAATCCAAGTGCCAAAACCATTAACACCACCAAAGATAAAGAGCAACGTTCATTTGCTTGGAAATCTGGTGTACTGGATGAGTTAAATGCAGAATTGCAAATTCGTGAAGACTTAAAAAATAACGGTTTAAAATCGCAATATTGGATTGCAGATGCTAAAGAAGTTGAATCACGTCGTTTCGTCAAACAAGGCACTGAAAAAGTAGAAACCAAGTACGGTACGTTTGATACCATCAAAGTAGTGATGAAACATGATAAACCAGGTCGTGAAACGATTTTTTGGCTGTCTCCGAAATTGGACTATCTACCAGTGAAAGTCACACACCAAGATAAGAAATCTTCATACGGGCTCTTACTGACAGGGTATAACGGTCCACAAAATTAAGGCATTTTTTACTTGCTTTTTTGCAGATGCTTTTTAAAATACGTCTTTGCTTAAAAAGGCACCTGCCCTAGAGGATTCTCCCGTGTACGCACTAGAACAGAAAATCTTAAACGAAGGTATCGTTCTATCTGATCAGGTTTTAAAAGTTGATTCTTTTCTAAACCACCAAATCGACCCAGTGATGATGCAACAAATTGGTCAAGAATTTGCTCGTCTATTCAAAGATGCAGGCATCACCAAAATCATCACAATTGAAGCTTCAGGTATCGCACCTGCTGTGATGGCTGGCTTGGAACTTGGTGTACCGGTAATTTTTGCACGTAAGTATCAATCTTTAACTTTAAAAGATGATTTATATCGTTCAAAAGTATTCTCTTTTACAAAGCAAGTAGAAAGCACAATTGCTATTTCTAAGAAGCACATTGCAGCAACAGATAAGGTTCTTGTGATCGATGACTTTCTTGCGAATGGACAAGCAGCTTTAGGTTTAGCTGATTTGATTCACCAAGCTGAAGCTGAGGTTGTCGGGATTGGTATCGTGATTGAAAAGTCGTTCCAACCTGGCCGTGATCTTTTACTTGAAAAAGGTTACCGAGTTGAATCACTTGCTCGTGTTGAATCACTTGCAAATGGGACAGTGACTTTTGTTCAAGAATAATGTTGAACAGTAAAAAAGCGCCTAACGGCGCTTTTTTTATTTTAATGTGGCAGGATCAAGTTGAATACCCAATTTTGTACCACCAAGATGCTTTTGAATATAATCATCAACGTAAGGCTGATGGTAAAGATTTGAAAGTTTTTGAAATTGTGGATCATTCAATCGATCTTTACGCACTGCCAGTATATTGACATTTTCTAAAGCTTTATCAGTAACCTCTTCTTTAAATATCGCATTTGTTATTACATTTAGTCCACTTTCTAGAGCAATAGTATTTCCAATTGCAGCTAAATCCACCTCAGACAAGACACGTGGGAGTTGCGCACCTTTGACCAATTTAAATTGGAGTGATTTCGGATTTGACTGGATACTTTCAAGAGTTCCAGAAATCGTATTAAAATCTGGCTTAAGTTGAATCAACTGAGCACGTTCTAATAGTCTTAATGCACGTGCTGTATTCGCCACATCATTTGGAATTGCAATTAAGGCCCGATCAGGCAAAGCAGTTAGTGACTTGTAGTTTTGAGAATATAAACCCATAGGCTCTAAATAAGTGGTCGCCAAGACAGCAAGCTTATGATGATTCAAGTCATTAAATTCTTTGAAATACGCCCAAGATTGAAATGCATTTACATCAATTTCACCATCGAGCAAAGCTTGATTCAAAGCCACACCGTCATTAATTTCTTTCACCTCAATGTCAACATTTGCTGCTTTCGCCTGATCAGAATCCGCGATATGTCTCCAAATATCAACATCCGATCCATGTGATCCAATCACGATTGTTTGTTGTGTTTGCTTTGTTTTTTGAGGTTCAGGTTGAGCACTACATGCACTGATAATGAGAATTGCAAAAATAATAAATAAAAATTGGGCGTATTTTGACTTCATGATTTACTCGATATTGTTGTTGATTGTTTGAGTTGTTTAAATTGCGCTGGATAATATTTTTCAGTAACGTCTAAATGAGATCTAAGTCGACCTTTGATACAGTTTTCTCCCACATTTCTCAGTAAAGGATTCAGTGGATCTGTCTCTGGTCCTTGTGCAAGTGCTTTTAAATCATTTGCAAGATTTAAAAGCGGAATTTCACCAGCAAATAAATTTGGAGAAAGAAAATAAGCAACCGAGTACCGTTCTGCATTGGTTGGAGATATGACTCGATGTTGATTCGCAATCAAATATCCATTTGTGGCAAGCTCTAAAACCTCACCGATATTGACGACAAATGCGTGTTCAACAAATGGTACTTCAATCCATTTGCCTTGACTTAAGACCTGAAGTCCTCCGATCTGGTCTTGTAAAAGTAAAGTTAAAATATTGGAGTCTTTATGAGGGCCTACACCCTGATGATTCATTTGATCAATTGGGGGATAATGAATCAGCTTGAGTAGTTCATGTGGACTGCCTGTAATCAATTGATCAAGTGCTGTGTCCTGCTGCCCCAATGAAAGCAACAAGGCTTTTAATAATTTAATTGCAACTTGTCTGAGATCTCGTTGCCATGCGGTGACTACGCGTTGAAACTCAGGCCAATTCGAAGGCCACTGATTTGGTCCCTGTAAACGTCTCCATGTCGGTCCAGTTTCAGGTTCTAATGCTGCCAGCTCAAAACCAATGTCTATTTGTTCTCTAAAATCAGGTTGCAGACGTGTAACTTCGGCATTTACTCGACTATACCCTCGAAAATGCGGGGAATGAATCATAGCGATTTCATCTTTTTGTTCTTGTGGCAGCGAAAAAAACTGTCGAGTAATACGCTGAATCTCCAAAATTTTTTCAGCTGAAATGCCATGACCTGTCAAATAAAAAAAACCAATATCCTTGGCGATATGTGCAAGTCGTTGCAGAAAATCTGCTTGCGTTGATGATTGATCAAATTGACTTAAATTTAGAATAGGAAGTGCTGTTAAGCTTTGTTGTAATGGTTGATTCATGATGCACTCATCTTTCTAATACTTCATTGTATTAATGACTGAAAGATGAATGCTTTTGAAATCATTTAAATTGGATACTTATGCGTCTATAAAAATATGATTCGCGTTCAATCACTTACTCTTGCCCAGTCCACACATGATCTTTTAAAAACACCGCATTCGGAATGAGTTTGAGTCGATAAAACAAATCTGCAATTTTTTGTTGCGCCGTGACTGTATCTGTATCGACCAGTTTGGCATAAGCAGGAATATTTCTTTTTTCTAAAACCAGTTTGGTAATATTTTCGTCCAAGCTTGTACTTTGCGCCAAAATTTTTGCGGCTTGATCTGGGTGTTGATTGATCCAATCATCTACTTGATTTAATGTTTGCACAAATCTTTGGGCTTCAACCGCATGTTGTTTTAAAAATTTTGGAGAAGACAAATAGAAGCTATACGCTAATGGCAAAGCTTTTGAATCAATAAGAACACGTGTATCACCTTTAAGCGAAGCAGCACTTGCATAAGGATCCCAAATCGCCCAAGCATCGAGTGATTTTTTATCAATAGCAGCTCGGGCATCTGCAGGCGTTAACCAGACGGGTTGAATATCAGACCAGCTCAATTGAGCTTGATCTAATATTTGTGAGAGAAAGTAATGCGCACTTGAACCTTGTGTAACACCAATGCGCTTACCTTTTAGATCCTTTAAGCTTTGAATCGTACTGTCTTTGGGTAAGAGCAAGCTATGTGAGTTTTTAGATCCATTTTCATAAGCTAAATATTGAATTGGTTTACCTGCAGAAAGTGCGAAAATTACAGGTGTATCCCCTGTATACCCCACATCAATAGCACCGACATTTAATGCTTCTAGTGTTTGAGGACCTGCCGGGAATTCTTTCCATTGAATTTTCACACCAGGGAATGCCTGCTCAAAAGTTTTATTTTGTTTTGCAACGATGAATTTAAGCGCCGCTTTTTGATAGCCAATATTCAAGGTTGTTAACTTTTCTTTTGATTCATCTTGCCCCTTAAGCTCAGTAGGCTTTTCTTTTGAGCATGCAATAAGGCTAAAACTCAATGTCACAATGGTGCTTAGTACAAATAATTTTTTCATTGTCTTGGTAATTTTTTGATTGGAATAAAAAAATAAGCCAAACTTCGAAAAAAATTAAATCACTATTTGCGCTTAGTTATTCAGTTCAAGATCTAAGCCATCCTGCTCATAAAATATGGTTTTATCCTTAAAAATTAAATTAATCTATTTTCAAATCAATTTTTTATTTTATCTGCCATTACAGTTTTTCTACATTCGGCCATGTTGCAACTTTAAGCGCAATGCTAGAATCTTTTAAATAAATGGATGTATAGATTAGAGCAATCCTAAATGACTGAAAACTTAGAAATACACTGCCCAAAATGCGGTTCAACTGATATTGAAAAACGCAACCATGAACAATTACTGCAAAAAACAGGTGGTGTTCTTCTTTCCGCAGCGGGTACAACTGCGGGTACTGTGGGTGGTGCTGCATCAGGTGCTTCTATTGGTGCTTCCATTGGTGCTGTTGCGGGGCCTTTAGGTGTAATCATGGGTGGCACAATTGGCACTTTTGTTGGTGCAATCAGTGTGGGTGTGACTGGTGGCTTTTTAGGTCATCGTTTTGGAAAAAAAGCGGGAGAAATCGTCGATAAGAATGTTTTCCTCGATTACCAATGCAAAAAGTGCAAACACCGGTTTGAACAAAAACATATTTCAAAATAAAAGTGAGCGAGAAGCTCACTTTTTTTATGCCTGATAAAATAATCTTTTAAATTATTTCTTTAACATTTGCAACGCCACTTCACCTAATCGTTTCCCTTGCTCGATACACAGTGATTTTTCATCTTGGCTTAGAGATTGATCGTGTCTAGGACCACTGACATGTGTAGCACCATAGGGTGTCCCACCTGATTTTGTATTCGATAAAGCTGGGTTGGCATTGGTTAAACCCAAAATCAACATTCCATGATGAAACAAAGGTGGCAACATAGTCAGTAATGTACTTTCCTGCCCGCCGTGCATAGAGCCCGATGAACCAAATACACAAGCAGGTTTATTATGCAATGCACCATTGAGCCATAAACTCGTTGTTTGATCCCAAAAATATTTCATTTCTGATGCCATATTGCCAAATCGAGTTGGTGATCCTAATGCAAGTCCCGAACAATGTTGAAGATCATCCAAAGTCGCATAAATATCGCCCTCCTCTGGAATACTTGGTGCTGCTTCGGTCACCACTGTTGCCAACTGTGGAACTGTTCTAATTTTCGCAAGCATTCCAGTAGATTCAATTCCTTGAGCAATTAAATGTGCCATTTCCTTGGTTGAACCATATTTGCTGTAATACAAAACTAGAACATATGCTTGCATAAAAAGATCATCCAATGAAAAAAGAAAACTATACGGTATTTTTTTTAAAATTTGGTTAAGCTGTGCAACGAACGTACAGAATTTTAACTAAAAAATACTCGAGACTCATTATTTATGGCGGAAATCTTAAAAAAGTTACCTTTCTACAATAAAACATGGTTTCAGTTTATTTTGTTTGTACTACGACGCTTTGAAGCTAACAATTGTCGTGAGCAAGCAGGCTCTTTAACTTACACCACACTTTTCGCTGTCGTGCCGATGTTGACCGTATTCTTGGTTATCATTTCATCGATTAAAGCATTAGAACCTGCTCGGCAACAATTACAACAATTGATCTACAGTAATTTTCTGCCTAAAACCAGTATCGCGTTTGATAAAGCATTGAATGCGTTTACTGACAATTCGAGCAACTTAACCATTATTGGTGTGCTGTTTTTATTCTTTACCACAGTAATGATGCTCACTAGCATTGAGACAGCATTCAATCGTATTTGGCGTGTGACAGAAACGCGTAATGGCATTATTGGTTTTATGCGCTATTGGACCATCATTTCACTGGGACCAATCCTGCTGGGTTCGGCTTTTGTGATTTCATCGACTTTAGCGTCTATGAACATCCTAAGCAATAATTTTGCAGGTTATGAATTGAATGGCACTTTTATTTTATGGGTCATCTCATTTGCACTCACCGCATTTGGTTTTTTTGCCTTGTATTGGACGATTCCAAACCGCTCTGTTCCAATAAAAGCAGCCATGATTGCTGCGATTTTTAGTGCTGTTACCTTCGAGTTACTGAAAAATTTATTCGGCTTCGTGATGACTAACTTTACCAGTTATCAGTTGGTTTACGGTGCTTTTGCAGCAGTTCCAATTTTCCTGTTGTGGATTTATCTCTCTTGGAACATCGTACTGCTTGGTGTTGAGATAAGTTATGCCCTCACAGCATTTCATACAGGTAAGACCCAAACGCGCCATCCAATTCTCATGCTTCTAGATATGCTTGAGTTATTCTATAAAAAACAAAAACAAGGTAAAACCGTAACCGATCTGGAGGCACTTGATATTTTAGGACGCGGTGAAATTGGCCGCTGGCCTAAATATGTTAATCTATTAGAACAGCAGAATATTATTAAACGTACAGATAATAATGAATATGTTTTGGTTAGAAATTTAGATCATCTTGATTTTTGGTCATTTTATAAATCATTGCCTTATACGCTGCCTGATAAAAATGATATCGGAAAAATTCATGAAGATGATGTATGGATGAACCGTATTGGTCCTGCACTGATTGAAGCTGATGATTATCTGGCTGCAAAGCTCTCCGTACCGCTATCGACCATACTTGAAGAAAAATAAACTCTTGCAATAAGAAAAGACCTCTATAGATCTTTTCTTATTTCGTAGACGGATTATATGGACGTGTAGATTGCCAACAAATAAGTGCGCCTAAGGTCACTAAGACACAACCGATCCAAAAGCTCATTAGAGGTTGCACATCTAGAATCAGCATCGACATCAGACTTGAAAAAATGGGCATAAAATACGTTGCCAAAATTAAAATTTTGAGATGTCCATATTGCATGCTTTGGTTCCAATTGCTGTAAGCCAAGCCAATTAAGCTGCCAATGACTACAACCATCAGCCATGTCATCAAATTCAGCTCAACAAACGGTTCTCGCATCACAAAATGTACAGCCCACAACCCAACTGCAGTCATTAGAAAAAGAAATGGAACAGCATTATGACCTTCTGCATATTTCTTGGTAAATATACTGTACAAAGGCCATAGTACGGCGCCGATGAAAGCAAATGAGTACGCCAATGGATTTTCAAGCACGGCCACCAATATGCTTTTCGGCTCGAGAATATCTGGATTAACAACCATCATTAACCCAAGAATGGCACATGCAAAGCCAGTAATCACCCAAATATTCGCGCTCAATTGCCGTGCAAGAATCGAAAATACAATCAGCAAAGGAGGCCAAAGATAATTAATCATTGATATGATTAATACCTGTTCTCGATGCGTTGAAAGTGCAATCGAAATTAAAAACAGGATCTCGTAGCCAACAAAAAGAGCACCACAGCCCCATAAGTATTTTTTAGGCATGAGTGAAAGCTTGGGAAAACCATTTTTCCATAACATGAACAATGCACTAAAACTATAGATCAGTGCCACCGCCTGTACCGGGCTTAATGATTCAGTTACAAGTTTCACCACCGCAACCAACGAGGCCCAAATCAAAATCGAGCTTAATCCCAGCCATGTGTACTGATTCAATGGAATGCTCCAATTCTTGCGCCGATTCGATCAAGATAAATTCTCAAACAGCGGTGTAAAGACACAATCATAATCCCTGCAAGAACCATACAAGAACCGACCAAGAAACTCGTTTCGATCTCCTCATCTAATAGCCAGACACCAAACAACATGCCGAACATGGGGGTCAAAAACGAAAACACACCTAAGCCATTTGCTAAATAAGTTCGTAACAACCAAAACCATAGCAGCAAACTTAAAAAAGACATGACAACCACATGAAATGTTAAGCTCAGAAACGCCAGTTGTGACCAGCGTACATCTGCTTGTCCAGTCCAAAAAGCTAAGGGTAATAAAAAAATAAAGCCCCCAAGCAATTGATAAAATAATGTTTGAGTGGGAGGCGCCTCAGAAAGCGTTGAAAATTTTAAAGAAATCGTAGTCAATGCCCACATCATCCCTGCCATTACAGCAAGAAAATCTCCCCATAAAATATGG
This sequence comes from Acinetobacter sp. ANC_7513, assembly GCF_056779915.1. NCBI lineage: Bacteria > Pseudomonadati > Pseudomonadota > Gammaproteobacteria > Moraxellales > Moraxellaceae > Acinetobacter > Acinetobacter sp. ANC_7513. Next base: position 88,341 of record NZ_JBWYIW010000012.1, on the reverse strand, counting down.
TTGAGTTGACTTTGAGCTTGATCACGCACTAAAAAAGTATAAGCGATGCCAAAAAATGCGAACCAAATACCAAACCACTGGAAGTGATTCAATTTTTCAGCTTTGACTTTCCAATGTAAGCCTAAAGCCACAAAAATAGGCGCGGTATAGAGCAGAACAACAGTGTGCGCAGCACTGGTGTACCTGAGTGCCTCAGCAACCAAATAGAATTCTGCAGAAAATAAAAAGGCTAACCAAATTCCAGGAACAACATAACGGTAATGAAACAGTTGTCGCACTCGTTGTCGATACAATAATGGAACGACAAGCAAGGTTGCCAAACCACAGCGCAATGCGATTTGCATCAGAGGACTAATATCAGTAGCTGCAAGTTTCAAGATAATTTGCTGTAAACCCCAGACTAAACACAATACGATCATTAAGCTTGACGCCTGAAGGTCAAGACCTCTTCGCTCACCCATGAGTGGCACTCTTCACACAAACAAGTCGTCACTATACTGCTGACTGAATTAGAATATATAATTCGAAACAGACAACAAATACATTTATTCAGGCAATTTAATATGCCAAAACGCCATCCACATGAACTATTCGTTCAGTTAGATAATTATGATCATATCCAAGAGAATCTTTGGCTAACATTCCGCAATGATCCAGCCCATTCGGAATATCCTAAACACGGTCATGCATGGGGCGAATTTATCTATGCATTTGATGGTGTAATGGAAGTTCATATTGATCAAAATCAATATTTAACACCTCCGCCCTACGGAATTTGGCTACCGCCGCATCTGCATCACAGCAGTATTAATCTCACAGCTGTTTCTCATGCCACCTTATACGTGCATGAAAGCCTGTGTGATGCATTGCCCAAACAAGCAGGTATTTTACTAAGCTCCCCCTTAGTGACGGCGCTACTCAATGAACTCAGAAAAACTTATTTCAAACATGATCAACCCGAATATCAACGACTTTTAATGGTTTTACTGGATCAATTAAAAAGCTCACCCCTGCTCAAAAGCTACTTGCCCCATTCTGATCATCCTGCATTACAAACGATATTTACCTACATCCATGAGCATCTCAGTGATCAGCGTCCACTGAGAGATTATGCTCAAATGGTGAATATGAGTGAGCGCACTTTATCTCGCCTATGTGAAGCTGAAATTTCGATGTCGCTCAATGAATGGCGTCAACGCTTTAAAATTACACGAGCATTAAGCTTATTGTCTGAAAATAAAACCGTTGAACATATTGCTCTAGATTTGGGCTATGCCAACGCCTCAGCCTTTATCAATATGTTTAAACGCTGGATGCACATCACGCCCCAACAGTTTCGTAAAAACATCAACTCAGACAATCTCTAGCCATAAAAAAAGGATGAACCATCATCCTTTTTAATTGAGCTTGATGCATCATTAATGCACTTGCGTAGTCCACACAAAATCTTGTTTTAAGCCAGTCAAAGTCATTTTGAGCTGATCACCCGATTCCAATGGTCCCACACCTGCAGGCGTACCCGTCATGACAACATCACCAGACATTAAGCTAAAGTTTTGACTGATTTCTGCCAAAAGCGCTCCTAATTTAAAAATCAGTAAACCCGTATCACCATGTTGCCTAAGTTGATCATTAATTTCGAGCTTAAACTGGACTTGATCTAATGCTGGGACCTGATCAAGCGAAATCCAATCTGCCAAAATACAAGATCCATCAAATGCTTTCGCACGTTCCCAAGGTTGTCCTTTCTTTTTAAGCTGATCTTGTTGATCTCTTAAAGTCAAATCCAAACCAAGGGTGACTGCACCTACTGCTGCTAATGCCTCTTGAGGATCCGTAACGTTTTTGAGCGGTCGATCTATTCGTAATGAAAGTTCACATTCATGATGACACTGTCCCAATGCACGATTCCAATCAATCCCTTCTGCTAAGGACACCAAGCTACTCGGCGGCTTGATAAATAAGACAGGTTGATCAGGAATCGCATTACCTAATTCTTGAGCATGCGCAGCATAACTGCGACCGACACATACAATTTTTGATGGAACTGCACTCATGAAAATCTCTCTTATTTATAGTTTGAGTAATGAACTCATCAAAACTTAACGTTTTTGGAATGTATTTTCAAACAGTGTTCTGTCTACATCAGACTCAAATGCACGTTTTGGAATAATGACCACTGTATGATTTTTGAGTTCAAGCATATAGGTCAATTTACCCACTACAAATTTTTGTACTTCACTGTAGGCAAATGCTTGTTTAGGACGACCACTTGAAAAAAGCTCGGCAGAGTTTTGAAACAAATCGATACCTTGTTCAGTCTTACCAAATTGATATTTTTCAAACTGACGCTTGAACATCATAGGTAAGAACCAGTAACGCATAACGATTTGTAAAAAGATAAAGAACGTGCCTAAAGCCACGTAATAGCGTCCTACACCCTCTAATCCAAGATAAAGCCCCCAAATCACGATCGCAATACTGACAAGTGGCGTTAAAAAACGCGTAAATTGTTTTTTGCCAAAAGTAGCTAATGCAAAACCATCCTGAGACTCTTGTAAATTTAAGAAGTAACGGACAGATAAAACTGGTTGAGTATCAGACATAGGGGATTCAACAATCGATTTTCTTAAGCAAAGATATTACACCACTTTACCTGAAATCGAATTGTCGTTTTAATGAATACTGTTGATTACATCATCGCACTATTGATGAAAGCATCACACGATTTACAATGACACAAAATAAAAAGTCTAAATTCATAGTTCAGGATGAAAATGAAATACTTTAACTATCGAGCATTGTGCTTAAGCCTTATTTTTATACCCAGCTTGTCGTACAGCGCGATTATTGAATGGAAAGAAAATATACCCAGTGCGTTAAAACCATTTCAAAATAATAGTACCGAACTCGCCAGCATCGCCAAAGATCAGATTCTCATCTATGCGCACACAAATACCCAAACATCTATTCCGACACGCAAAAAACAACCCAATCCAAATGTGAAGTTCACATCATCTGCCATCGTATTGCCTGTTAATGAAGAAAAGGTCGCCAAAACGCTTTCACAGTTTGAAAATTTTGTTGGATTATTCCCGACATTGAAATCAGCTAAAATATTAAATCAAGAAAAAAATATCACTCAGGTTCAATATAAAATTTCCATTCCAACACCAATACCAGTGCTCAACTTTAATGAGACCATAGTGTTTCAGCATCATATTGAAGCCAATAGTATTTCAAGTTTGATTGTGGATGCACCTGTTCCTTATGGTCTAGGCAAATTTGAATGGTTCAAATTGGATCAAAATCATACTCTTCTGACCCTAACGCAATGGGGAGATTTGAACCAACCTAAAGGTTTTCTATTTAGCAAAGTTCTGAATGCAGTGCCTGAAGCAAAAATGGGAATTCCAAGTGGTACACATGCATTTTTACTTGAATCAATTCGAAAAAAATTAACAGCGCCTTCTTCGAGTGCGCTCAAACCAGGACAATTTCCATCCGACCAATTAACGACAAATCAAATAGCCAAAATCGCACAAATCAGTCGTATCACCGAACACCCTGTAAGTTTTGTCCATACACCGACAACCGTGCCTTATCAACACGGTGCAGAATCAATGCGTTTTGTGACGACGTATCAGTATTATTCCCAACCAGTGCAACAATTACAAAAATGGACACAGCCTGTACATTATAAAAAGCTGTTTCCCCGCCAACTCAAATCTATTGATATCGAAACCCTAAAAGACCAAACACAATTGGCAGATTTTAAAGTTGAACTCGGGTTAGGAGTTATTCAAATTCCATTCCGATTTAAACTAAATTTTAGCTTTCCTCATTCGAATCAGAATAGTTTTTATGCTCAAGGCGGTGATCTGAAATACATTAAAGGAAAAATGCAATTTGATAAGTTTCAACAAGGTACTTTATTGAAAATGACGAATGCTGGAAAAATAGATGAAAAAGCACCGTTCCTGATTCGTGCAGCACGGAGCTTGCCTTATCATGATGTGCTCCCTACAGTTGGGGCGAATGTCGTCTTTGCATTGAAAGTCAAAAACGAAGAGCAGAAGAAATAAGATAAAAAAATAGACACAAAAAAACCGCAATTAAGCGGTTTCTTCTCTTTTTTTACATCTTAGAGATGATCAAGTTGGTGCGCTCAGAGAGATTCGAACTCCCGACCCCTTAGTTCGTAGCCAAGTGCTCTATCCAGCTGAGCTATGAGCGCGACGTCTTGATGGAGTGCATTATATATGAATATTATTATTTGTTAAGTACTTTTTAATAAAATTTAAATCAAGCGAACAGTATTTATACGTAAATGTAAATTATGGCTAGATAATCAACAATTTAAGAGATGGTCAACAAGATCAATCCAAATTCCAAACAATCCTGAGTTGGATTGATGATGTTTTTATAAGAGCTAATATCTATTAATTAAAAATAATATGTGTAGAAATTTTAAAATTTATTTCTTTCTTAAGTAGCTAATAAAATATGATGATTTATAGCATCACTTCATTCTAGAAACAAAAAAACCGCAATTAAGCGGTTTCTTCTCTTTTTTACATCTTAGAGATGATCAAGTTGGTGCGCTCAGAGAGATTCGAACTCCCGACCCCTTAGTTCGTAGCCAAGTGCTCTATCCAGCTGAGCTATGAGCGCGTACTTGAGTGTCTTACGACTTCGTTACATCGATTAACTTGATTGGTGCGCTCAGAGAGATTCGAACTCCCGACCCCTTAGTTCGTAGCCAAGTGCTCTATCCAGCTGAGCTATGAGCGCATTTCAAGTTTATCGTTGGCGGTGAGAGAGGGATTCGAACCCTCGATACCAGTAATAGGTATGCTTCCTTAGCAGGGAAGTGATTTCAGCCACTCATCCACCTCACCGTAACGAGACGCCATAATACAAACTTCGTCCCTACTCTTCAAGTGAGAATTTAAAAAATTCTATGTTTTTTGTTCAATCATATATTTTTTAAACAATTTTCAGTTTTTTTGCCTTTAATCTGCATTAATTTCACTTTAATACTGTCTATTCTGCATCTCTTTTATAATTTATGAACTAAAAACACTTTATTGCAATCATTTACGTGCAGTATTTCTCATCATGTCTTATGCTAAACTTATCTTCTGATATGAAGCCAAAGACATTATGAAAAATTGGGTCGACCCTGAAGCCAAAGCGGAAGCTGAACGTTACGATAATCCTATTCCAAGCCGTGTTCTGATTCTAGAAACGATTGAGAATAAGAAAAAAGCATTGTCTCATGCAGACCTTGTGGAACACTTCGAAATTGCGGATCAAAAAAGTATTGAAGCACTTAGTCACCGTTTAAGTGCGATGGTTCGTGATGGTCAATTGACGAAAGAAGGTTATAAGTTCCAGCTTATGGCAGATCAACCTGTTCATGATGCGACCATCTATATCAATAGCAAAGGTTTAGGGGTTGCGAGTATAGATGGTAAGAAAGAAGAATATTTGTTACCTGAGCGTGAATTACGTCAAGTCTTCCATGGTGACCGAGTTAAAGTTCAACAGACCTCTGTTGACCGTAAAGGTAAACCATGGGGTTTCATTACTGAAATTACCCAACGACGCGTCAAACAAATCATTGGGAAACTCGCAGAATATGAAGGTGAATACTTCATTCAACCAGCAAATCCAAATGCGCATCAACCGATTACCTTAGAAAAAGAACTCATTGCGCATGCGAAAGCTAAAGTTGGTGATTCTCTTCGAGTTGAAATTGATGATTTTCCAAATCGTGAAGAGTTTGCTACAGGTCATATTATTCAATCTATGGCCGACAAATCTGATACTGAAATTATTATTCCTCAAACCATTTTAGAATATGGTTTACCTTACGAATTTCCAGAAGAAGTAGTTCAAGAAGCTGAAAGTTTTAAAGAACCGACAGCACGAGATCGTCAAGGACGCATTGATTTAAGAGATTTACCCTTAGTCACAATTGACGGTGAAGATGCGCGTGACTTCGACGATGCTGTCTATGCAGAAAAACGTCCTGGTGGCGGCTATCGCGTCGTGGTTGCAATTGCAGATGTCAGTCATTATGTTCGTATTGGTAAACCTTTAGATGATGAAGCACAAGAACGCGGTACATCTGTGTACTTCCCTCACTTTGTCTTACCGATGTTGCCTGAAGCACTTTCAAATGGCTTATGCTCACTCAACCCAAATGTCGATCGTCTATGTATGGTCTGTGATTTGAATTTAAGTCGCGCAGGTAAAGTCACAAAATTTGAATTCTATCCGTCGGTGATGCACTCTAAAGCACGACTCACCTATGACCAAGTTGCAAAATATTTTGAAGGTGATAGTCAAGCTGTACCTGAAGATCGTACAGTGCGTAAATCACTGAATACATTATTCCAACTTTACCTAGTATTAAAAGGTTTACGTGCAGAACGCCATGCAATGGAATTTGAAACCGTTGAAACGTACATGACCTTTGATGAACTTGGTGGAATTAAAGAAATTCTACCAAGATCACGTAACGATGCTCATAAACTCATTGAAGAATGTATGTTGTTAGCCAATGTCGCTGCTGCTGAATTTGCTTTAAAACACGAAATTCCAATGTTGTATCGTGTGCATGAGCCACCTGAATTCTCACGCATTCAAAAAGTTCGCGACTTTGTTAAGTTATTAGGTTTGAAATTCCCTGATCAACCTACGCAAGCGGACTACCAAGCGGTCATTGAAGCCACTAAAGACCGTATTGATGCGCCAAGTATTCATGCTGTGCTTCTTCGCTCCATGATGCAAGCTTATTATGGGCCAAATAACGCTGGTCACTATGGTTTGGCGTATGAGGCATACACTCATTTCACCTCTCCAATTCGTCGTTATCCAGATTTATTATTACATCGTGCTATCAAAGCACACCTGAAAAATAAACCTGCACCAGTCTCAGGTGGCGCACTAGAAGAAGCCGGTAATCATTTCTCGGCAACAGAACGTCGAGCTGATGAAGCTTCTCGCTCAGTAACCACTTGGTTAAAATGCCATTATATGCAACAGCATCTTGGTGAAGAGTTTGTTGGCGTCATTAGTGCTACGGCTGAGTTTGGTCTATTTGTCACTTTAAAAGATTTATATGTCGATGGTATGGTCCATGTAAGCCAGCTTGGCGATGACTTCTTTGTCTTCGATCAAGCGAGTCAAAGTTTAGTTGGGCAAAATCGTGGTCAGACCTTCGGTTTGGGTGATGAAGTACGCATCAAGGTTGCAGGTGTCAATTTAGAAGAACGTAAGATTGATTTTGAATTGATTCAACAACTCAGCCATGCAGGTCGCGCTATTCGTAGTCGAGCACCACGTGTCGTAAAGGAAAAACCGGTCACCAAGCAAGAAGCGTTAAATCGCATGTTGAATGAGCCTGTCGAACTCCTAAAAGATAAAGATGAAAACGGTGAACGCCCTGTTCGTAAGAAAAAGTCCAAGGCAAAACCAAGCTCTTATTCTAAAAAATCAGACAAAAAATCTGATGGAAAAGTAAAAGATAAAGCGAAAAAGAAAGCTAAAGTGAAAAAGAAAAAGTCGAATGCGAAAGCTAAATTAGACTAAATCTTTAAAGAGCGCTACGGCGCTCTTTTTTATTTATAATCAATATTATATTAACAAAAAGATATTGTTATGAACGTCACCGAAATCCTCACACTTATTATTTCTTTAACAGCCTTATTAGTGACATATTTAGTTTTTAAAACTAATCAAGCACCTCAAATTATAGCTTATGCAACTCCCCATTATGGAAAACAGAGTTTCATTCAATTACATATAAAAAATATAGGAAATGGTATCGCAGAAAATATAAAAATTACTAGTTCTCATCCAATACCTCGACGTGCATTTGGTATTACTCACTTGAATGATCCTGTCGAATATTTTGAGACAGGAATTTTTAAACATGGAATCAAAATAATGCATCCCAATCAGGATTATTTTTATGATTGGGGACAATATGGTGGACTAATAGAAGCATTAAATGACCAAGTACTAATTTTTGAAATCAGTTATCAATTTAGGTTTCCTTTGTCTCTTTGGAAATCAAGAATAAAAGATATTTCATCAATCAATATTAGAGAGCTAGAAGAACTACCTGCATCTACTGGTGATTTAAACAATCAACTAGAGAAAATTCACAAAGAATTAGAAAAGTTTAATAAAGAATTCTTAAAAAGACCTAAATAAACTTGATTTCTCTATCCGAGCCCCTTACATCTATACTTAACTCAAAATATTAATTGGCATGACATTATGACTTTAGAAAAGGCAACTTTGCCTGTACCCGATTTTTCTCAAATTACACTTGATCAACTTAAAGCACAGATTGAACAAGCGATTCAAAATGGTCAACACTTTATAAACCAACTCGAGAAAGTCCCAGACACGGTACAATTACAATTAAATGTGCTCGATCAAATCGATGAATTAGAAAACCAAATGAGCGAATCTTGGGGAATTTTGTCTCACTTAAATACTGTGATGAACAATCCTGAAACCCGCGAGATTTATCAGTCTCTTTTACCTAGCTTAAGTGAATACTACACACAATTAGGGCAACATACTGCGCTCTATCAAACCTACCAACATGTGCATGATGCACCTATTTTTTCGGATTTACCAGAAGCTCAACAGAGTGCGATTAAACTTGCACTTAGAGACTTTAAACTCTCAGGCGTGGCTCTAGAAGGCGATGCAAAAAAACGCTACGCAGAAATATCAGCTCGTTTATCGCAGCTTTCTTCAGATTTTTCTAACCACGTTCTTGATGCCACACAATCATATTTCAAACCATTAACTGAAGATGAACTTGCTGGTTTACCTGCGAGCAGTATCGAACTGCTAAAGCAATACGGTCAACAACGTGAACTCGATCAAGCCGTGGCGACATTGGATTTCCCTTCTTATCTTGCGATCATGACTTACGCAGATAATCGAGAGCTTCGCGAAGCCTTATATAAAGCATATACCACGCGAGCGTCGGATCAGTCAGATCACCCTGAATATGACAATACTGCGGTGATGGAAGAAATTCTCAAATTGCGCCAAGAAATGGCTCAACTTTTAGGTTTTGATCATTATGCAGCATATTCACTGGCAAGTAAGATGGCTCCAAGTGTTGAAGCTGTAGATCAATTCCTGATTGAGTTGGCAGAACATGCTCGTAAACCTGCCCTACAAGAAATTGAGGCATTAAAAGCAATTGCTCAATCTCATGGTGTAGATGAACTACAACCTTGGGACACGACGTATTTCTCGGAAAAACTCAAAGTTCAACAGTTTAATCTGTCTCAGGAAGCACTTAAGCCATACTTCCCTACCCCTGTCGTCGTTCAAGGTTTATTTAAAATTGTGGAGCGTTTATATGGTATTCAAGTCATTGAACGTGAAGCACCAGTATGGCATCCAGATGCACGATATTATGAGCTTGAAGATCAAGGCAGTGTCGTAGGTGGATTCTATTTTGACTTATACGCTAGAAGTGGGAAACGTGGTGGAGCATGGATGAGCGGATTCCGCTCACGTATGCAAACCAATAATGGTATGCAAAAACCGATTTGTTACATGGTCGGTAATTTTACACCACCGATTGGTCAACAACCTGCGCTTTTGACACATGATGAAGTCGTAACTCTTTTCCATGAGTTTGGACATGGCCTGCATCACATGCTCACAGAAGTAGATCATATCTCTGTTGCAGGTACACATGGTGTCGCTTGGGATGCCGTCGAGCTACCAAGTCAGTTTATGGAGTTCTGGACTTGGGATAATGAAAGCTTGGCTTTAATCAGCCAACACATTGAAACCAAAACACCGTTACCTGAAGAACTCCTTAAGTCGCTTTTGGATGCGAGATTTTTCCAATCAGGCATGCAAACCCTTCGTCAGCTTGAGTTTGCCATGTTTGATTTGAATATACATAAACAATCACCTGCTTTAGATGCAATAGGTATTCAACACACTCTAAACGAAATTCGTGAACAATATGCTGTTCTCCCTACAGCACCATACAACCGATTCCAAAATAGTTTTAGCCATATTTTCGCAGGGGGTTATGCCGCAGGCTACTACTCTTACAAATGGGCTGAAGTTTTAGCAAGTGATGCATTCGATCGCTTTGAACAAGAAGGCATCTTCAACCAAGAGACTGGACTTGCTTTCCGCAAAACAGTGCTTGCTGTAGGCGGTAAAGATACAGCGCTTGATGCCTTTGTTAAATTTAGAGGTCGTGAGCCTAAAATTGATGCATTATTACGCCATCAAGGTTGGACGAATGACACTAAAACTGCTTAAACTACGCTACTAATTTTTGAAGGTGAGTGTCATTATGTCGATCAAACGTCGTTTCATTGCAGGTGCAAAATGTCCGAAATGTGAAGCTATGGATCGTATTGTCATGCTCACTTCAGGTGATTCAGAATGGATCGAATGTATTGAATGTAACTATTCTGAAAATCGTCCGACACATATAGATGAACCTCCAATGCCTGAGGTTGCAGACGAAATTGGTGTTATTCAATTTAAGCCGCGCCCAAGAAATTAAGATGTTTTAAAAATCAACAAAGCCAGCTCGATGGAGCTGGCTTTGTTGTAAATTCATCAAAAAATAAGCACCCGAAGGTGCTTATTTTATTTAATTATTGATACCAACCGAATAACTTAAAGATATAAGGCACATAGGCGATAATCAACATTGCTGGAATCATCACAATCAGAGGTAGAATCCAACGTTCGTATTTGTAGTAGAACGTTTTATCTTTCACTTCTGCATCGGCAGCAGCCACCTCTTCATCTCCAATCGACTGCCTTGCGAGCAAGTGATTGAGTGCAACTGGAGGTGATATATAACCCAATTCGAAACCAATTAAAGCAATCATCCAGAAGTGAACAGGATCAATACCATAAGCGTAGGCGACAGGCGCAACTGTTGCTGAAATTAAGATGACAGCACCAAACGGATCCATAATCATACCGACAAATACCATGAGACATACGATCAAGGTAATCACGATATAGATATTTTCAATATCCGTTGGGAAGTGTTCCATCAACTCGATACGCTCTAAGTATCCACCAACGCTGACAGACAATGCCATTAAGATCACAAGCGCCCCGATATGTCCGACTGTTTCACTTGCAGATACATGAATTGACTTCCAGAAACTCACTTTACGCGCAGGATTGTCTGGACTATCTTGCGCTGCAATTTCAGATGCTGACACTCGCGCCTTAGCTGCTTCTTGTTCAACCGAAGTATGGCTTAATGTCGTATCCCAATGTCCTACTGGTGCGAGTGGTGCTGGTTCATGACGTAATTTTTCATAAAGCACCATGACAAGTAAGATGATTGGCATCATGACTGGTGCAGTGAACTCATTCAAATTGGTATTTAATGCATACTTGTAGAATGACCACACGATCAGGAACACGATCACATAAGGAACTACTGCCACTAATGCCTTAGCGGAATTCGGGAATGCAACTGATGGCGCTGCAATACGGAATTTTTGCTCAGCAAAGAACAGTGAAATTAATAGGAACAGTGTCGAAGTGATGAGGAAAACACCGATACCATATTGGTATAATAAATCAGTCGTTACTTCTTTGTTCAGTGATGCAACAACAACAATCAATAGACATGGACGGAGTACCACACCAAGCGAACCCGACATCGCTGCTGTAGCCAAAGCGAATTGACGGCGTCCGCCCGCATTCCAAACTTCTTTATAAATGATCGCACCTGCAGCGATTACAAAAATACCTGATGCACCTGTATAAGCTGTAGGTAATGCAGCAGCAAGTAAGATTAACCAGGTAAGCGTTTCAGGCGCTAGATTCCATGGACGTAAAATATTTAGGAATTTATCAACAATTAATGTCTGCTTTAACAGCATACCTGCCCAAATGAACAGTGATAAATTAAGGAAAATGGTAGAGAACTCAACCAGCTGCCCTAAATAAATCCCTTGACCCATTGGATAGTCCATCACAAAGGTAAAGTTAAATCCTGTTGTGATCGCCATATAGGCATAAAGTGGGACTGACAATAATGCCATGCCAATCGTACCACCTGGCTTCGCATTTTCTGGTACACGGAACAATTGGTACAAACTAATTAATGTCAGTGTACTGAACAAGATTATCCATAACCAATAGATGATTGTCATCTCACTGGTTGGCGGAACACCAGAGTTCAATACAGATCTATACTGACTGATCGCTGAACTGGTTAAGAAACTGTTCGCAAGTATCATTGCGACAGCGTAAACCCGATAATCTAAAACAGAACTTGGACCGCGTAGACCAATGTGGTGGATTTTAAGTGTTGCAGTGATCGCTGCAAGTACCACCATGATAATCAATAGAACTGCCTTATTTTCCGTACCAAATTGGAAAATACCAAAGAAAGTTGTTTCCATGGTTCGGTAAGTTCGTATTGAAGGATTATCTTCTAAATACTGAATTGACTTATCATAGAAGGCATATTTTTCTTCACATAACTGTTGACCAGCCAATACAGAGGCACGAACATCTTCTTCAGACGTTGTACCAAAGATATCTGCAAATTCATCTTTTGCATTAGCTTGCATTTGGTTTTGAACCAAAAGGTCAATATTTGGATTTCGATCACAGACTGGCTTTTCAGGTTCGGCACGCAAGAATGAATACTGCATACCAATTTTTTCGTCACCGTATAGACTTTCACCTATACGTAACATCTGCCCGTGAATCATTTCTCCTGTCCCGATGATGAGCGTCAGTAACAGTAGAAGCAAAATCGTAAACGCAGATATCCACTCAGTCCATATATAACTAAGTAGACCTAACCCAGATCTCTTTTTAGAAGGCTCTTGCATTGTTATTCCATTATTTAATACTGCTATACATTGCCTGTACAGCTCATCTTTTCTAATTCGGGCTTAGGCAAAATCCTTTACCTAATTTCCTTACCACTTTTATCACATGAATCTGACTGATTTTTTTTTAAAAAAGAATGACTGACTTTTCCATTTTTTTTAAATTTATGCCAATTTTCATCAATTCACCTCTTAAGAGCGAGATAAAAACCAACTAAATCAGTAGGCTATACCATACTGTATTTATTTTTTTAAACAAATATGACCTTAAAAAAATAAATGCAAAAGATTTGAATCTGATCACACATTAAAATAAGTGATAATTAAGCATCAGAGGAATTAAGAGATGTGTGTGTCCTTCACGGAGATGTGCTGATAAATTAAAAAGAACATGCTGAGTAATGCCCCCCATATTGCACCTGTTAAATGTGCTTCAACCAATACTGGGCTACCAATCATTTGCGCAGTATCGAGAGAACCAAAGATATTTTCCCACAAAATTTTGCCCGTGATTAAAGCTAATACAAGCAGCGAGAATTTACGTTCTTTTTCAAATTTTAAAAAATAAACTGCCAAAGCCATATACATACCATGTAGCACCCCTGATAGACCTGCATAAGCTTCAACGCGAGGATAAACATAAAAAAAACTTAAACTAATTAATGGCGGGAGTGCGATCAACAAGTACAACATGTACCTAATTTTGACATATGGGAAGATGAATGGTAGGCAGGCTAAACCCACCATATTCAATGCATAGTGTATCCATCCCACATGTACATAGTGAGCTGTCCATACTCGCCAAATTTCTTCATCCAATACAGGACGCCAATAGAAAAAATACTCCTGAAAAATCTGCAAACTAGCAGCAATACTGATACAGCATGCAATAAACAGTATTTTTCGAATCAGGATAGTATCTTTCATCTTTCGTATTCCTAAAAGAAAAAGAGCTTAAAGCTCTTTTTCTTGAATAACTCCATTTTTAATTTTGAACAAAATTAAAAAATCTTATTCGCCTAATGTGTTCTCGAAAAGATCATCGGCTTCATTGGTCGCTTGATCATCCCAGAAGCTCGACATTCCATCTGCTTCAGTTCGGACACCTGTATTCTCCGTCCAATAACGGTCTGAGATCGCTTGTATCATTTGTCCTGCCATATTATCCAATAACTTAAACTCTGGATTTACAGGAACTTCTTCAGCACGTGAAGCGGCATAAGAACGTAATGCATCACGTATTTTTGCATCGTCACCACTGGCTTGTGCTGCAACAGCATACAAGGCATGCGATAAGCGTACTCCTTTTTGCTCACCAATTTGCATAGATTGTTTAAGCGTTTGGTATGGATCTGGTTTGCCTGCATCAGCTCCAGGTAATAATGTCCAAATCACTGCTCGAGTAGCATTCGGTACGCCCCAGAACTTGTTGTTATCGAGGCAGACCATGCCACGTTCAACAATTGCTGCGATATCTTTAGGAACATGCACTTGACCACCAGAAGCAATATCATTGGTCATCGCTTGTAAGCCACTTAACATGCCTAACAGATATACTGTTTGGTCAAGATTACGACGCATAGTTGGACATGAGTCACCTAAATTATATTTATATTTAGACTGCCAACGCTCCGCAAACAATTGATAACCCGTATATTGACGTTCGGCAGCAACAGCAGCCCAGCGCTTTTGTTCAATACGCGCATCTTGTGCTTCTGTCACTTGACCTGCTTTTGATGCTCTTAGGTATCTTAATTCTGCATCTAAGGCACGATTTTCTGCGCACATCCCTGAAGCTGAATATAAAAGAACTGCCATACGGGTCGGATCAGCACCCATATCTTTAGTCGCCATAATCACAGGAGTCAAAGCTGTGCCCTGATTACACACCATATCCACATCACCCATTGAGAGTACTGGCGGTAAGATGTGTTTTTCACTAAACGCAAGTGATGCATTCGCACCAGTTTTGATTACGTATGAACATCCAGATAAAGTTGTAGCTGCTACAACCGCAATTGCCGTGAAAAGACCTTGAGTCTTTAATTTAGACATACTTCCTGTCCTCAATTTTATAATTTTGTCATCCTTGCGATTTAAAATATCAGATGCAATCGCTGAATAAAAGTGCAGCAATGCACTTCATTAACAATTAGTCTGTCATTGATCTGAATTGAAATAATTGACTTATTTTTTGAATTGTTAAAATTTTGGGCAAAAAAAAGTAGCATTGCGACGGTTCGGCACATGCTACTTATTAAATGGTAAACTCAAGAGAGTTTATTTTGTTCGTTGTTGTGGTGTTCAATTCGTTCCTTCAGCACAGTTCCTAGTCTTCCAATTATAATTGCCATAACAGCAGCAACCACTAGAAACAACCACATATGAATTTCGCTCATTTTGAAATTCCTCATTAGCTGTTGGTATATTTAATGTACTTTAGAAATTTAGATTTCATCGCATTTTTGTCTAACAATTTGATTTTCTTTCATTTTCGTCAAACAATTCATTTTTTGTTCATACTATACGTTTTTAAATAATTGTTTTTTATCATGTTTTAAATTGTAAAATAAAGCACTTTTTGTCTAACAATTAGCCAAAATTTGCATGAGTAATCAAGCTTTTCCATTGTTTTTCATCTATTTGATCTCTCCAAATCACCAAAGAATCTAATTTCTTTTCGTTAAAACTGAGTACAACGAAGTAATGAAAATGAAAAACTCGAGTCAGTTTTGCTTGGTATATTTTTGGATTTGAAGTCATTTGAATCGACCATAAATCTTTGTCTAGTTTTTGTAATTCACTTAATTGTGGTTTTTTTCTAAAACCCCACCAGATAATCAGTATAAATATAATACTGCTTAAAGCATAAATGAGCTCAATACTGATTAATAAAGTAATACTCATGATGAACATAAAGAAAGCGTGAAACACAGCTGAATAAAGGCTGTGTTTCAGTGAATAACGCTCATGGATTATGGACATAATCTTTTAATTTTTGAATAAATTGGCGCAATTCAGGTCGAGGTGGTTCAGAAACCTCCATAAACCAATCCAATAAATCAGGATCTTCTTGCTCAACCAATTCAGCAAACATTGCTTTCTCTTCAGGTTCAGCTTGCAAATAGTATTGCTTTACATAAGGATCAAAATACACGTCAATTTCTTTTAACCCACGACGTGCGCGATAGATAACTTTACGCTCTTCAAGCGTTAATTCATCGTACATTTTTATCCCCTAATCTGTGTTCATTCCATTTTAACTGAAGCCATGAGCTTTGTGTTTTAAAAATATCAATTGACCAAATTCATCAGCATTTCTTGTGTTTTGAGCATTCAACACATTGCACCAATGTTCAGACTCTCTTATGTTGTGGCTATTCTAATAACACTTATGGAAATATAAATATGCAATCAGGCGCAATTCGACCAATTCCTAATATGTTGCCTCGAAAATTATTCAATGCAGAACATGAAGCCTTTCGTGATACTGTCCGAAAATTCTATGAAAAAGAAGTCGTTCCAAATATTGCCAAATACGAAGAACAACAACATGTAGATCGTGACTTATGGAATAAAGCGGGTGAAATGGGTCTATTGTGCACCACAATGCCTGAAGAATATGGTGGATATGGTGTAGATCGACTCTACAGTATGATCCTCATTGAAGAACAAGCTTATGCAATGGATTCATCAACTGGTTTTTCATTGCATTCGGATATTGTTGCGAACTACCTGAATAATTTTGCCAACGAAGAGCAGAAGAAAAAATGGCTCCCTAAAATGGCTTCTGGCGAAGTTGTCACTGCCATTGCGATGACGGAGCCTGGTACAGGTTCAGACTTACAAGCTGTACGAACTTCTGCAGTTTTAGATGGCGATGAATATGTCATCAATGGTTCTAAAATTTTTATTACCAATGGTTATCTATGTGACATGGCGATTGTTGTGTGCAAGACAGGTAATAGTGATAAAGGTTCAGCCAACTTATCGCTTATCATTGTCGAAGCTGATCGAGCAGGATTCACCAAAGGTAAACCACTCAATAAAATTGGTATGAAAGGACAAGATACTTGCGAATTGTTCTTTGATAATGTTCGTGTACCAAAGGAAAATTTAATTGGTATGGAAGGCATGGGCTTCATCATGCTTATGAAAGAACTCGCATGGGAACGTATGCTTGTTGCGATTATCTGCCAAGCAGGTGCAGAAGCTGCCTTTGCGCACACAGTACAATATACAAAAGATCGTAAAGCATTTGGCAAGCCAATTGGTGCATTTCAAAATACACGTTTTAAGCTAGCAGAACTTCGAACTGAAATAGACTTCTGTCGTTCTTATTTAGATCGTTGTATGGAATTACAACTTGAGGGTACGTTAGGTGTAGATGCGGCCGCAGCTGCAAAATATAAAATTTCTGATATGTTCTCTAAAGTCGTCGATGAATGCTTGCAGTTACATGGTGGCTATGGCTTCATGCTTGAATACCCTATTGCACGCGCATATATTGATAACCGTGCAAATCGTATATATGCAGGCACCAATGAAATCATGAAAGAACTCATATCACGTTCTTTATAAATAGAAAAAGGAAGCTTTCGCTTCCTTTTTTATTTTAATAGCTATTCATTAAGATACTAATTTAGGCTTTTTTACAGACTGTGCGGGAGCCTTCGAAAATTTTAAAATACCATCGTTAAAAGTCGCATTTTTGAGATCTTTACGATCAGCTAAATAGTTATGCGTTGCCATCCAAGGTGCCTTAGTACCTTGTTTTGGAAGTTGATCAGCCGCTCGCGCGATATAACCTGATGACATTTCACCCATAACTGTTTCATCGAGCATTGCAGAATGGTCAGTTGGTGCGACAACTTCATCATAACCGTTCTGATCCATATATTTGAATAAACGGCAAATATAATCAGCAACGACATCTACTTTTAAGGTCCATGACGCGTTCACATAACCAATAACCATCGCCATATTTGGTACATCACTTACCATCACACCATTATAAAGCATATGTTCGCTAGTGTTGATCGGCTGACCATCAACAGTCGCTTTGATACCGCCCATAATTTGAATTTCTAGACCAGTTGCAGAAACAATGATATCTGCATCTAAGTGTTTACCAGATTTTAATTGAATACCATTTTCAGTGAAGGATTCAATATGATCTGTTTCAACACTTGCTTTACCACTACGTAAAATTTTGAATAAATCACCGTCTGGCACTACACATAAACGTTGATCCCAAGGATTGTAACTTGGGGTAAAGTGCTTCATATCCACTTTACCTTTCAACTGCATTTCAATAGATTTAAGAAGTAACTTGCGAACCAATTGAGGTTGTTTTTTTGACAAAGCAAAAATCGCACGTTGCATTCCGATATTACGAGCACGCGTGAACTTATATGCCATGTCCTCTGTCATAAATTTACGTGTTTTGTCATAAACAAAATCAATCGAAGGAATTGAAGCAATATACGTTGGTGAACGTTGTAACATTGTTACATGCCCAGCCCCACCTTTTGCCATTGCTGGTACTAAAGTGATTGCAGTTGCTCCACTACCAATGATAACTACTTTCTTACCGGTATAATCTAAATTTTCAGGCCAAAATTGTGGATGAATCAATTGACCTTTAAATTTATCTTGATTTGGAAAATCAGGTTGGAAACCTTGATCGTAGTTATAATAGCCTGTACATCCTAAGACGAAATTAGCTTGCCAAGTTTGTTTCTTTTCATTTTGATCTTGGATTTCTACAATCCATTTTTTAATTGAAGTATCGTAATTCGCTGAAAGTACACGATGTTCAAAATGAATTTTTTCTTTAATATTGTACTCACTAACAACTTCGCCCAAGTAACCTTTAATCGAAGCGCCATCTGCAAGCACATTCGCTTTACGCCACGGCTTAAAATTGTAGCCAAAAGTAGACATATCTGAGTCGGAGCGAATACCTGGGTATTTAAACAAATCCCAAGTTCCACCGAAACTTTTACGACGTTCGAGTATTTCAAATTTACGGTTCGGATTATTTTTAATTAAATGTGCTGCAATTCCAATTCCAGAGATACCAGCACCAACAATAAGAATATCGACTTGCTTATCCATTTCTTTTATTAACCTTTTTATAAGAACATTTTTATTAAAACATATTTTTGACAATACACAATGTCAAGTTTGACTAAAAGTTGCAAAAAACATATCAATTGAGGTCAAGTAATGCCAATTGTTAGACAAAAAAAGGCCGGTTTATTCAACCGACCTTTTTTGAACAACTTGCGATGTTCTACACGAAATTATTTAACTTCGCGATCTACTAGCTCAACGTAAGCCATCGGTGCAGCATCACCTGCACGGAAGCCCGCTTTAAGAACACGTAGATAACCGCCGTTACGTTCTTTGTAACGAGGGCCAAGAACGGTAAATAATTTACCAACAGTTGCTGCTGAACGAGTACGAGCAAACGCTAAACGACGGTTTGCTACTGTATCGACTTTAGCTAAAGTGATTAAAGGCTCAGCTACACGACGTAACTCTTTTGCTTTAGGCACAGTTGTTTTGATCAACTCGTGTTCAAACAAAGAATTAGCCATGTTTTGGAACATCGCTTTACGATGACTGCTTGTACGGCCTAATTTCACACCACTATTACGATGACGCATGGTGATAGTCCTACTTAATTAACGACTACGATAGGCAAAACGATCGTCCATACGTAAACTAGCTGGTGGCCAGTTTTCTAAACGCATGCCGAGTTGTAAGCCTTTTGAAGCCAGAACATCTTTGATCTCAGTCAACGATTTTTTACCTAAGTTAGGAGTTTTTAACAACTCAACCTCAGTACGTTGAACAAGATCACCAATGTAGTAAATATTTTCTGCTTTCAAACAGTTAGCAGAACGAACAGTAAGCTCTAGATCATCTACTGGACGAAGCAAGATTGGGTCAACTTCTTCACGAGGTTCTTGAGCAACTGGAGCTTGATCTTTCTGAAGATCAACAAAGATTGCAATTTGTTGTTGCAAGATTGTTGCCGCTTTACGGATCGCTTCTTCAGGATCAACAGTCCCGTTTGTTTCAAGATCAATGACCAACTTGTCAAGGTCTGTACGTTGTTCTACACGAGCATTTTCAACTGTGTAAGAAACACGTTTAATCGGGCTATAAGACGCATCTAATTGTAAACGTCCCACTGGGCGAGTTTCACCTTCTGGGAAGCGAGAATCAGAAGTCTCATAACCACGACCTTGAACAACTTTCAAGCGCATTTTCAATGAGCCTGAAGCACTTAACGTGCCGATCAAATGTTCAGGGTTAACCACTTCGACATTGTGAGGTAAACGAAGATCAGCGGCAGTTACATCGCCAGGTCCTTGTTTCTCTAATGTCAAATATGCTTCATTTTGATCGAACAGCTTAATAGACAATCCTTTAAGGTTCAGCAAGAGCTCGACGATGTCCTGCTGCAAGCCTTCTAAAGTACTGTACTCGTGCTCGACGCCTTCAATCTCAACTTCAACCACAGCAGCGCCAGGTAAAGATGATAAAAGAATGCGACGTAAAGCATTACCTAGAGTATGACCAAAGCCACGCTCTAAAGGTTCTAGAATCACTTTTGCCGAGGTCCCGCTTGCCGCTTCGACCTTGATCGCTTGCGGAGTTAGAAACTCGTTTGCAGTACGCGTCATTATTGCTACCTCAAGGATTATTTAGAATACAATTCAACAATCAAGCTTTCGTTGATTTCAGCAGGTAAATCAGAACGATCAGGTGCAGATTTGAATGTACCTTCTAATTTAGAATGGTCAACTTCCATCCAAGAAGGAGTTCCACGTTGAGCAGCCAATTCAATTGCGTTTTTAATACGTAATTGTTGTTTAGCGCCTTCGTGTACTGCAATCACGTCACCAGCTTTAACTTGGATTGACGCGATGTTAACACGACGACCATTTAAAGTGATTGAACGGTGAGATACAAGCTGACGAGCTTCTGCACGTGTAGAACCAAAGCCCATACGATAAACAACGTTATCTAAACGGCTTTCAAGCAATTTCAACAAGTTTTCACCTGTTGCGCCTTTAACACGAGCAGCTTCTTTATAGTAGTTACTAAATTGACGTTCTAAAACACCGTACATACGACGTACTTTTTGTTTTTCACGTAATTGTAGTGAGTACTCTGATTGTTTACCACCACGAGCTCCACCATGTTGGCCAGGAGCTTTAGCATGTTTTTTTGTCTTAACATCAAACGGTTTAACGCCTGATTTAAGTTGCAGGTCTGTCCCTTCGCGGCGAGAGAGTTTGCATTTTGGACCAATATAACGAGCCATGAATGTTTCTCCTTACACGCGACGTTTTTTAGGTGGACGGCAACCGTTGTGAGGAATTGGAGTCACATCGGTAATGCTATTAATTTTATAACCCACTGCACCTAAAGCACGAACCGCAGATTCACGACCTGGACCAGGACCTTTAACAAGGACGTCCAAGTTTTTCAAACCGTAATCCAAAGCAGCTTTACCAGCAACTTCAGCAGCTACCTGAGCAGCAAACGGAGTTGATTTACGTGATCCACGGAAGCCTTGTCCACCTGAAGTGGCCCAAGCCAGTGCATTACCTTGACGATCGGTAATAGTCACAATGGTGTTATTAAAAGAAGCGTGAATGTGTGCAACACCTTCAGAGACGGTACGAGTGACCTTCTTGCGTGTGCGAGTATCTTTAGCCATCTTTTAGCTTCCAGAAATCTTATTTCTTAATAGGTTTGCGCGGACCTTTACGGGTACGTGCGTTAGTTTTGGTGCGTTGTCCGCGGACAGGCAAGCTGCGACGATGACGAAGACCGCGGTAGCAGCCTAAATCCATTAAACGTTTAATGTTCATGGAAATTTCGCGACGTAAGTCACCTTCGGTCGGAACCTTAGCAACTTCTGCACGAATCGCATCAAGCTGAGCGTCATCTAATTCACGGATCTTAGTAGTTGGTGCAATACCAGTTGCAGCTAAGATTTGCTTAGCAGTATGGCGACCAATACCAAAGATATACGTAAGAGAGATAACAGCATGCTTGTTATCCGGAATGTTTACACCGGCAATACGAGCCATTCACTTTCTCCAAAAAGGCAGTAGAGATAATCAACCGCCCCACAAAATCTTTGAGGGGCGGATAATAACCTAATTAGCCTACTGAAATCAACAGGTCTTGATCAGATTAACCTTGACGCTGCTTATGACGAGGTTCAGCGCTACAAATCACGCGGATTACCCCATTACGACGGATAACTTTACAGCTACCACAAATTTTCTTTACAGAAGCTTGAACTTTCATGATGAAACCTCTAAGTGCGCTTATCCCTTAGGATGAGCAGTCGTTTTACTCATTAGTGTTTGATTATCATATTGGCGCGATGTGAGGTGTGCCTGTAGCTGAGCCATAAAGTCCATAACTACAACAACCACGATCAACAGCGATGTACCACCCAAATGGAATGGAATACCAAAAGAACTTTGAAGTACCATCGGCATTAAACATACAACAGTGATATAAATCGAACCGATAAATGTTAAACGACTAAGAATATGATCTAAATAACGAGCAGTTTGCTCACCTGGGCGGATACCAGGTACATAAGCTCCACTACGCTTTAAGTTTTCTGATACTTCTTTAGGACTGAAAACTAGTGCCGTATAAAAATAACAGAAGAAAATAATAAGCGCACCGAATAGCACCAAATATAATGGTTGTCCAGGCGATAAAACTAATGCCAAATCTTGTAGTGTACGCTTAACGATCCCTGCATTAGGATCAGAACTACCTAACCATTGACCTAAACTTGCAGGAAACAGCAATAACGAACTTGCGAAAATTGCTGGAATAACACCTGCCATGTTGATTTTTAATGGTAAGTGAGTCTGCTGTGCAGTAAATACTCGGCGACCTTGCTGCTTTTGAGCATAGTTAACAGGTATACGACGTTGTGCTTTTTCAATAAACACAATCGCAGCTAAAACAGCTAAAGACAATAAGCCAAATATAGCAATACCAATTAAGCTTGATTGACCATTTTCCACTAGGGTAAATGATTGCACAACCATACTTGGTAAACCAGCAACAATACCTGCAAAGATGATCATAGAGATCCCATTACCAACACCACGTTCGGTAATTTGCTCTCCCAACCACATTAAGAACATGGTACCTGCAACTAACGACGTTAATGCAGGAATATAGAATGCTAAACCTGAAGTAAAGGTAATCCCTTGACTGATCAGACCCGCACACATACCAATACCTTGTACAATTGCAAGGAATAATGTGCCGTAACGCGTATATTGGTTAATCTTACGCTTGCCCTGCTCGCCTTCTTTTTTCAATGCTTCCAGCGAAGGAACAACCGTTGACATTAACTGCACGATAATCGATGCAGAAATATACGGCATGATCCCCAACGCAAGAATGGACATTCGTTCCAATGCCCCGCCTGAGAACATATTAAACAAACCAAGGAAAGTACCCTGGTTTGCATTAAAGAAACGTTCTAAAGCGACATTATCAATACCTGGCAGCGGAATATGCGCTCCTAGTCGAAAGACCACCAAAGCACCAATTAAAAACATTAATCGGCGAATAATTTCACGATATTTCACGTGAAATGGTTGACCTTTCATCATGTGAACATGACCTGTAGAACTAGGAGACATAGACACTCGCGATTACTCCTCGACTTTACCGCCAGCAGCTTCAACAGCAGCTTTAGCGCCTTTAGTCAATGCAACACCTTGAACAGTGAATGCACGAGTGATTTCACCAGAAAGAACGATACGAGCACGAATCATATCTTTACGTACAACGTTCGCTGCTTTTAAAGTTTCAAGAGTAACGATATCGCCTTCAACTTTGTTAAGTTCAGACAAACGTACTTCAGCAGTTTTCAAAGCCAATTGGCTAGTGAAACCGAACTTAGGTAGACGACGATATAACGCAGTTTGACCACCCTCGAAACCTGGACGAGTACCACCGCTCTTACGTGAGTTTTGACCTTTGACACCACGGCCACCAGTCTTACCAACGCCAGAACCAATACCACGGCCTAAACGAAGGTTTTCACGCTTAGCACCTTCTGCAGGTGCAATTGTATTTAAACGCAGAGTCATGGCTTATTCCTCTACACTAACCATATAGTAAACTTGATTGATCATACCACGGTTAGAAGGAGTATCTTGAACTTCTACAGTGTGACCAATACGACGCAGACCTAAACCTTTAAGGCTAAGCTTGTGATTTTTCAAGCGATGCGATGCAGATTTAGTCTGGGTAACTTTAATCGTTTTCATGATTGATTACCCTTGAATTTGTGCTACTGAAAGACCACGTTTCGCAGCAACTTTCTCAGGAGAAGTCATATCACGCAGACCATTAAAAGTCGCGTTTACTACGTTCGCAGCGTTAGTAGAACCATAACATTTAGTTAATACGTTACGTACACCAACAGCTTCTAAAACAGCACGCATAGCGCCACCAGCAATTACACCAGTACCTTCAGAAGCAGGTTGCATGTAAACACGGCTAGCACCGTGACGAGCGTTGATAGGGTGCTGAACAGTACCATCAACAAGTTCAACAGTAATCATGTTGCGACGAGCAGCTTCAAGTGCTTTAGAAATAGCAGCTGGAACTTCACGAGCTTTACCACGACCAAAACCTACGCGACCATTACCATCACCCACAACAGTTAATGCTGTGAAAGAGAAGATACGACCACCCTTAACAACTTTGGCTACACGATCAACGGCAACCAGCTTTTCAACAAGACCTTCGTTTTGTTCAACTTTAGCCATGATTAGAACTCCAAGCCGTTTTCACGAGCAGCATCAGCCAAGGCTTTGATACGACCATGATATTTGAAACCAGAACGGTCAAATGCAACTTTAGTTACGCCAGCTGCTTTAGCACGTTCAGCGATTAAAGCACCAACTTTAGTAGCTGCTTCAACGTTACCTGTAGTACCACTACGTAACGTAGCATCTAAAGTAGAAGCTTGCGCTAATACTTTGCCACCATCTGCTGAGATTACTTGAGCATAGATGTGACGCGGAGTGCGGTTTACACACAAACGAGTCGCACCCAATGCACGGATGTGCAAGCGTGTGCTTTTCGCACGACGCAAACGGGTTTGTTTCTTTTCGTTCATAAGAACCTCGCGCCTTATTTCTTCTTAGCTTCTTTACGAAGTACAACTTCATCAGAATAACGAACACCTTTACCTTTATATGGCTCTGGTGGACGGTAACCACGGATATCTGCAGCAACTTGACCTAAAGCTGCTTTATCAGCAGATTTAAGCACGATTTCAGTAGCTGTAGGAGTTTCAGCAGTTACACCTTCAGGAAGGTTGTAATCGATCGGGTGAGAGAAACCTAGGTTAAGGTGAACTGTGTTCCCTTTAACCGCAGCTTTATAACCAACACCGATAAGTTGTAACTTACGTTCGAAACCTTCGCTAACACCTTTAACAAGGTTGTTAAGCACAGCGCGAGCAGTACCAGCTTGCATCCAAGCATCTTTAGATTCAGCTTTAGGAGCAACAGCTAGAATACCGTCTTCCTGTTTTAGCTCGACCAGCGCATGCAGGTTGAAAGACAAAGTACCTTTGCTGCCTTTCACTTCGACCTGCCGGCCGTTCTGAGTAACTGTTACACCGTTAGGTACAGTTACTGGGGCTTTAGCCACACGAGACATGAGGAATCACCTATTAAGAAACAAAAGCAATAACTTCACCACCGATACCTGCAGCACGTGCAGCGCGATCAGTCATGATGCCTTTGCTTGTAGAAACAATTGCAATACCTAAACCTTGCTTAACGCTTGGAAGGTTATCTTTACCGCGATATTGACGTAAACCTGGACGGCTAACGCGCTTCACAGTTTCAATAACTGGTTTGCCTTCGAAATATTTTAAAGTCAAAGTAAGTGTTGGTTTGCCTTCAGCATCCGCAACAGCTACGTCAGCGATATAACCTTCTTGTTGAAGAACGTTAGCAATCGCAACTTTTAACTTTGAGTTTGGCATAGAAACAGTTTGTTTCTTCGCCATTTGTGCGTTACGAACACGTGTTAACATGTCGGCAACGGTATCTTGCATACTCATTTATAGTGCTCCTTACCAGCTTGCCTTAACAACGCCCGGTACATCACCTTGCATTACTGTGTCACGTAATTTGTTACGGCTTAAACCGAACTTACGGAAGTAACCATGAGGACGACCAGTTAAACCACAACGGTTACGAAGACGTACTGGAGATGCATTACGTGGTAATGCTTGTAACTTCATCATCGCTTCGAAACGCTCTTCGTCGCTTGCATTTACGTTTGCAATAACAGCTTTTAATTCAGCACGTTTTGCAGCGTATTTAGCAACAGTAGCTTCGCGTTTCAATTCGCGATTAATCATACCTTTCTTAGCCATATCGACCTCTTATTTGAACGGGAAGCCGAATGCACGCATAAGCGCACGGCCTTCGTCATCGGTGCGAGCAGTCGTAGTGATGGTAATATCCATACCACGAATACGGTCAATCTTATCAAAATCGATCTCAGGGAACATGATCTGTTCTTTAAGACCCATAGAGTAGTTACCACGACCGTCAAATGATTTCGCAGAGAAACCACGGAAGTCACGGATACGAGGGATCGCGATAGAGATCAAACGGTCTAAGAATTCGTACATGCGTTCGCCGCGTAAAGTAACTTTACAACCAATCGGCCAACCATCACGGATTTTGAAACCAGCGATAGATTTACGAGCTAACGTAAGAACTGGTTTTTGACCAGCGATAGCTTGCATATCAGAAAGAGCACCATCAAGGAGTTTTTTGTCAGCAGCTGCTGCACCAACACCCATATTGATCGTGATTTTAGTGATGCGAGGGATCTCCATCACATTCTTAACGCCCAATTGTTCTTGTAATTGAGCTTTAAGTTCGTCGTTGTAACGCGCTTTAAGTCTGGCCATTGCCTATTTCAACCTATTACTTCGCTACCGCCACTGATTCACCATTTGATTTGTAAACGCGAGTTTTCACGCCATCAATCACTTGGTAACCAACACGGTCAGCCTTTTGGGTTGTAGCATTAAAAATTGCCACGTTAGAGATATGAAGCAAAGCTTCTTGTGTAACGATAGCGCCTTCAGCACCTGTTGCACGGTTAGGCTTTTGATGCTTCTTAACTAAGTTAAGACCTTCAACCTTAACTCGGTCATTAGAAACAGACAAAACAGTACCTTGTTTGCCTTTTTCTTTACCTGCGATCACGATTACTTGATCGCCTTTTTTAATCTTAGCCATGATTGCCTCTATTATAGAACTTCAGGAGCCAATGAAATGATTTTCATGAACTGTTCAGTACGAAGTTCACGAGTCACTGGTCCGAAAATACGAGTAGCAATCGGAGCTTTGTTGTTGTTCAAAATAACAGCAGCGTTATCATCGAAACGAATAACAGAACCATCTGGACGACGGATACCGAATTTTGTACGTACAACTACTGCATTCATTACGTCGCCTTTTTTAACACGGCCACGTGGAATTGCTTCTTTTACAGTAACTTTAATAATGTCGCCAACTGAAGCATAACGACGATGTGAACCACCAAGTACTTTAATACATTGTACGCGGCGAGCACCACTGTTGTCTGCTACGTCGAGCATAGTTTCGGTCTGAATCATTGCCCTACTCCAAAACCGAGCATCACCGGTCACAATTTCGAAAGGCTCAAAGAGTACTCGAAATTGACCGATGATGCAACAAGAACGTTATTTACTCAGCAGCTGCTTCAACAACTTCAACTAAAGTCCAAGACTTAGTTTTAGAAATTGGGCGGCTTTCTTTGATAGTTACAACATCGCCAGTTTTAGCAGTGTTGTTCTCATCATGAGCGTGTAATTTTGTTGAACGGCGGATTGATTTGCCATACAACGGGTGTTGAACGCGGCGTTCGATAAGAACAACGATAGACTTGTCCATCTTGTCGCTTACTACTTTGCCTGTTAACGTGCGAACTGTTTGCTCACTCATTGTGCGTTCCCCTGTTTTTCGGTAAGGAGGGTCTTGATGCGAGCAATAGTTTTACGAGTTAATTGCACTTCGTGCGATTTACCCAATTGACCAGTTGCTTTAGCCATGCGAAGACGGAATTGGTTCAACTGTTGCTCATCAAGCAAAGCTGTCAATTCTTCTACCGACTTTTCACGTAGATCTTTAGTTTTCATTACATTACCGTCCGAGTCACGATAGTGGTTTTAAACGGAAGTTTAGCAGCAGCAAGCGTAAATGCTTCACGCGCTAATTCTTCGTTCACACCTTCCATTTCGTACAGGATCTTACCTGGTTTGATTTCACAAACCCAATATTCCACAGAACCTTTACCTTTACCCATACGAACTTCTAATGGTTTTTCAGTAATTGGTTTGTCCGGGAATACACGGATAAAGATCTTACCACCACGTTTTACACGACGGCTGATTGTACGACGCGCTGCTTCAATTTGACGCGCAGTCATGCGACCACGTTCAACTGATTTAAGTGCGATAGTACCAAAAGATACTGTGCTACCGCGATGTGCTAGACCAGTGTTACGGCCTTTTTGCACTTTACGGAATTTAGTACGTTTAGGTTGCAACATGGATTATTCTCCTTTTTCAGCAGAACGATCATTGCGACGACCACGACGCTCTTGACCTTCACCACGACCGCGACCACGTTTAGCTGGACGTTCTTCAGCTGGAGCTGGGTTCATGACTTGTTTCATGCCGCCCAAGATCTCACCACGGAAGATCCAAACTTTAACGCCGATCGTACCGTAAGTAGTTTCTGCGCGAACCGCTGAATAGTCGATGTCAGCACGAAGAGTATGTAGAGGTACACGACCTTCACGATACCATTCAGTACGTGCAATCTCTGCACCGCCTAAACGACCAGAAACTTCAACTTTGATACCTTTCGCACCAGCACGCATAGTGTTTTGAACCGCACGCTTCATAGCACGACGGAACATTACACGTTTTTCTAATTGAGAAGCAATTGCTTCACCAACTAGACGAGCGTCTAAATCTGGACGATCAATTTCGTTGATGCTTACTTGCGCTGGAACACCCATAATATTGGTAAGTTCGCGCTGTAATTTTTCAATGTCTTCGCCTTTTTTACCGATCACGATACCAGGACGAGCAGTGCTAATTGTTACTTTAGCAGCGCCTGTTGGACGTTCGATAAGAATATTGCTCACCATCGCATTCTTAAGTTTTTTGTTTAAAAACTCACGAACTTGAAGATCTTTAAGCAAGTATTCAGCGTATTGTTTCGGATTCGCATACCAGTTAGCGTTATGACGTTTCACAACACCTAGGCGGATACCGATTGGATGAACCTTCTGACCCATATCAAACCCCTACCTTAACGGTGATGTGACAAGTACGCTTAGTAATACGATCTGCACGGCCTTTAGCACGTGGCAAAATACGTTTAAGGCTCATGCCTTCATCAACGTAGATCGTAGAAACTTTAAGATCGTCTACATCTAAACTGTTATTATGTTCAGCGTTTGCAATCGCAGATTCCAACGCTTTCTTAACTAAAACTGCAGCTTTTTTGTTGCTGAAGTTTAGGATGTTAAGAGCGTGCGCAACAGATTTGCCGCGAATCAAGTCTGCAACCAAACGAGCTTTTTGTGCCGAGATAGCGGCACCGCGTAATTTAGCAGTTACTTCCATCATAGCACCTATTAACGTTTAGATTTCTTGTCAACACCGTGACCACGGTAAGTACGAGTCGGTGCAAATTCACCAAGCTTGTGACCAACCATATGTTCAGATACGATTACCGGAACATGGTTACGACCATTGTGTACAGAAATTGTTAAACCAACAAAATCCGGGAGGATCATCGAACGACGCGACCAAGTTTTGATCGGCTTACGGTTATTAGCCGCGATAGCCGCTTCAACCTTAGCGAACAAGTGCGCATCGACGAATGGGCCTTTTTTCAGAGAACGAGGCATTGTCAGATTCCTTTACTTGTTACTTAACGCGACGGTCGCGAATGATCATCTTAGTCGTACGCTTATTGGTACGTGTCTTGTACCCTTTAGCTTTTTGACCCCATGGGCTTACAGGTTGAATACCTTTGTTACGCCCTTCACCACCACCATGTGGGTGATCTACCGGGTTCATCGCCATACCACGAACGGTAGGACGAACACCACGCCAGCGTGAAGCACCAGCTTTACCTAGTGAACGTAAGTTGCTTTCTTGGTTAGAAACTTCACCAAGAACTGCGCGACATTCAACGTGTACTTTACGCATTTCGCCAGAACGTAGACGAATAATTGCGTAAGAACCGTCACGACCCAATAACTGAGCAGAAGCACCAGCAGAACGCACTAATTGAGCGCCTTTACCGATTTTAAGCTCGATATTGTGAAGAGTAGAACCGATAGGCATGTTACGAAGTGGTAAGCAGTTACCTGGACGAATTGGAGCATCGTTACCAGATTGAACTTTATCACCAGCACGTAGACCTTTAGGCGCAATGATATAACGACGCTCACCATCAGCATACAAAACTAATGCAATGTGTGCAGTACGGTTAGGATCGTATTCGATACGCTCTACAGTCGCAGGAATGCCATCTTTGTTACGTTTAAAGTCAACAATACGGTAATGTTGCTTGTGACCACCACCAACGTGACGTGTAGTAATGTGACCGTTGTTATTACGACCACCAGTACGTTTTTTAGCTTCTACCAACGGAGCATAAGGCGCACCTTTGTGAAGATGGTCGTGAACGACTTTCTCTACAAAGCGACGTCCTGGAGACGTTGGCTTACATTTTTGAATAGGCATAATTCTCGTCCTTATTCCGCTGTGCTTTCAGCGGTATCGCCCAAGTCAGCCATTTCTACATCTTGGCCAGCTTTCAGGGTGACGTATGCTTTTTTAACATCAGAACGACGTCCGATAGTTTTACCAAAGCGTTTAGTCTTACCTTTAGTGATAGTCGTGTTAACTTTAACAACTTCTACACCAAATAATTGTTCAACTGCTTTTTTGATTTCAAGTTTGTTTGCATCGATAGCAACTTTAAACACTTGAACACCAGCAGTTTCACCTAAAACTTGTGCTTTTTCTGAGAATACAGGTCCTTTTAGGACTTGATAGATACGTTCGTTGTTCATCCGAGTTCTACCTCAATTTTCTTAGCAGCAGCTACAGACATAACAACTTTATCGAACGCGATCAAGCTAACAGGATCGATAGCAGCAGCATCAACCACATCAACGTGTGGAAGGTTACGAGCAGCTAGATACAAGTTCTCATCAACAGCATCAGTAACGATTAATGCACGAGTAGCATTCAAGTCGTTAAGTTTTGCAAGCAATTCTTTAGTTTTTGGAGCAGCTACAGCAAACTCTTCAACTAAAACTAAGCGATCTTGACGAACAAGCTCAGCTAGGATGCATTGCATAGCACCGCGATACATTTTACGGTTTACTTTTTGAGACCAGTCTTGTGGACGAGCAGCAAAAGTTTTACCACCGCCAACCCAGATTGGGCTACGAATAGAACCAGCACGAGCGCGACCAGTACCTTTTTGACGGAATGGTTTTTTACCACCGCCAGAAACGTCTGCACGTGATTTCTGAGCTTTTGAACCTTGACGACCACCAGCTAAATAAGCTGTAACAACTTGGTGTACAAGAGCTTCATTGAATTCACGACCGAACGCAACTTCTGATAATTCAACAGCAGAGCCGGAAACAGTATTTAAATTCACGTTATTTCCCCTCAAGCCTTGATAGTAGGACGAACAGTTACGTCACCACCGGTAGCACCAGGAACCGCGCCTTTAACTACAAGAACTGAACGCTCTGTATCGATAGCAACGATTTCAAGACCCTGTGTAGTTACGCGTTCAGCACCTAAATGGCCAGCCATTTTTTTGCCTTTGAATACGCGACCAGGAGTCTGGTTTTGACCTGTAGAACCTAGAACACGGTGAGAAACAGAGTTACCGTGAGTAGCGTCTTGAGTACGGAAGTTCCAACGCTTAACACCACCTTGGAAACCTTTACCTTTAGACTGACCAGTTACGTCAACGATTTGACCCACTGTGAACAAATCTACACCGATAGTTCCGCCAACTTCACGACCTTCAAGATCAGCTTCTGTAACACGGAACTCTTGAACTAAACGACCAGCAGCAACACCCGCTTTAGCGAAGTGACCTTTCTGAGCATTAGTAACGCGAGATTCGCGACGTTCACCAGTAGTGATTTGAATCGCTTGATAACCATCAGTTTCAAGCGTTTTGATTTGAGTGATGCGGTTAGGATCAACCTCAATCACTGTAACAGGTACAGAAACACCAGCATCTGTAAAGATACGTGTCATACCGCACTTGCGACCGACTAAACCAATAGCCATGTGCATAAACCTCTAAAAAAGCGGCTTAATTAACTTAGAGTGTTAATTAACCGAAAGCCTTAACCCAATGCGATCTGAACGTCTACACCAGCTGCAAGATCTAATTTCATCAATGCATCTACAGTTTTGTCTGTAGGTTGAACGATGTCGATCAAACGCTTGTAAGTGCGGATTTCATACTGATCACGCGCGTCTTTGTTAACGTGCGGTGAAGTTAGAACGTTAAAACGCTCGATGCGAGTTGGCATCGGGATTGGACCACAAACTTGTGCACCAGTACGTTTTGCTGTTTCTACGATCTCTTGAGAAGATTGATCAATTAAACGGTGATCAAAAGACTTCAAACGGATACGGATTCTCTGGTTAGACATACCAGTAAACTCCAAGCCAAATATATAAAGAATCACCCATGACGCATCTCCCCCTGTCCGAAAACAAGGCAAGTGTCAGAGGCAGTGAAAATCACTAAGGTCGTGATCGATGCCACGACTGTAACGATCTAAACAACAATCAACGTTGTTTAGCCCTTAATATCAAAGGGTCGCCCATTATAACGATTGTTTAACTGTTAAGCAAACCTATTTATCATTTTTTCTCAATTTACGGTTAAGCGTTGGCGGCTTTCTTTTGTACACCCTGCCCGAACCCCAATACATAATTAATTGCATCGATCAGCAATTCATTCCCTTTTTGGAACCTCGTTTTTTTTGTTTGTTTTAAGGTATCTAAAGATTGTACATAAGCGCCAGAAAATACCTTCTCATGCTCTTCATTCTCAATATACATTTGTAAAACTTTCGGCGTTATTTCTGGATGAAACTGAAAACCCAGCACATTCTTTCCAATTTGGTACATTTGATTTGCACACACATTATTTTCAGCCAGTCTGACGCCTCCTTTAGGAATCTCAAAAGTCTCACTGTGCCATTGCATTATTTCCAATTCTTTAGGTATTTCAAAGTAATCTGATAAACCATGTTGAGTTCTGAAGACATTAGTCCAACCTAACTCTTGTTGTTCATTTAAACGTACACTTGCTCCCAAAGCATTGGCTATAAGCTGACCTCCGAGACACAAACCAATGGCAGGCTTGCCTAGTGATAAATATCGACGGATCCATCTTTTTTCTATTTTTAGCCATGGATAATTTGCCTCATCATTTACACTCATTGCTCCACCCATGATGATTAGTAAATCAATATCTTCAATTGCTGGTAACGCCTCGATTTCTAATGCCATCTCAACAGGTAATGCAAAAAACTCCGTAGCACTAATTTGTGCTCCAATTGATTTTAAATATTCATAACAACTTCCGAACCCTTCACCAGCAATATGCTGAAAGTAATGCACTTTTAATGGCTTCATTTTCCAACCCGAACTTTTCTTATATTGCACTAGCAGTTGCAAAAATGAAGCCAACCTATAGGTTGTTAAATAATTTTAAACAAAGCACAGCTATGCAGTTTTTTAGTAGTATGTTTTGTTAGTTATAAAATGACGGTTTATACAGGTAAATTGTGAAAATAAATACGCAAACTCAACTCATACATAGCCCTAGAAAAGCACCTCAACTTTTAAATAGTATTCAACCCCCTATTTATCGTGCATCAACGATCATTTTTGAAAATACCGATGCTCTTTTCAATCGCCATTGGACCGATGCTTATGACTTTAGTTACGGAACACATGGCACCCCTACCACGTTTACGCTAGGCGACAATATTGCACAATTAGAAGGCGGAGAATACTGTCTACTTGCACCAAGCGGACTCTCTGCAATCAACTTGGTGAATTCTTGTTTTTTAGCACATGGTGATGAAGTTTGGGTCGCGGACAATATTTACGGTCCAAATATGGAGCATTTGCGAAACCTAGAATCACGTTATGGTATTGCCGTTAAGGTCTATAACCCAATTGATGTTGAGAGCTTTAAACCCAGTGATAAAGCTAAGTTAATTTGGTTAGAGGCTGCAGGATCTGTAACACTCGAATTTCCAGATTTAACGAATCTGGTCAAAAAAGCTCAAACGCATAAGATCCTTACCGCACTTGATAATACTTGGGGAGCGGGTCTAGCTTTTAATGCTTTTGATTTTGGTACAGAACACTTAGCAGTCGATATCACCGTCCATGCACTCACCAAATATCCAAGCGGTGGTGGTGACATTCTCATGGGGAGTGTCGTAACAAAAAACAAGGATTTATACCACAAGCTATTTCGCATGCATGCAATTCAAGGGATTTCTATATCAGGCGATGACACCGCACAGATTCAGCGCAGCCTATCTTCAATGGAACTCCGTTATACGCACCAATCTAAATCAGCGCTAACTTTATTAAGCTGGCTTCTACAGCAAAATGAGTTTGCACAAGTATTGCACCCTGCCAATCCAAAATCTGCAGGTCATACTTTTTGGAAAGAAGTTTGCCTATCAGAATTGAGCGCAGGTTTGATCAGTGTAATTTTTGATAAAAAATATAATCTTCAAGATATACGCTATTTTTGTGATGCGCTTAACCTGTTTAAATTAGGTTTTAGCTGGGGTGGCCCAGTGAGTTTAGTAATGCTCTATCAAATTGATCAAATGCGTGAGCTTGCACATACACATTTACAAGAAGGAATATTGGTTCGTTTTTGTATAGGACTGGAACATCCTCACGATTTGATAGAAGATATTCAACAAGCACTCAAAATAATGCAACAACAAAAGATCGAATAAAAAGGAATAATTATGGGCACACCAATTGTAATCGCAAAAAAAACCTCAGATACATCCCAAGAGATTGTTTTACATTCGCAACTGGCAAACCGACATGGCTTGATTGCCGGCGCAACAGGAACAGGCAAAACATTCACTTTAAAGGTCTTGGCAGAAAACTTTTCTCGTATTGGTGTGCCGGTATTTTTAGCCGATGCAAAAGGTGATGTCTCGAGCCTTGCCAAAGCAGGTGAAAGCAATTCAAAATTTGATGAACGCATCAAGAGCCTCAATATTGAATCAATCCCATTTAGCCCATCACCTGTGGTCTTTTGGGATTTATTTGGCGAACAAGGTCACCCGATTCGGACTACAGTATCAGAAATTGGTCCATTGCTTTTAGCCCGAATGCTGAATTTGAATGACACCCAAGAAGGTGTGCTTTCTGCGATTTTCCGCATCGCGGATGATCAAGGTTTATTACTGATCGACTTTAAAGACCTCAAGGCGATGATCACTTATGTGACTGAGCATGCAGCTGACTTTAAAGCAGAATACGGCAATCTTTCTCCTGCCAGCTTGGGTGCAATCCAACGTAATTTGCTAGCACTGGCCGATCAAGGCGGTGATCAATTTTTTGGTGAGCCTGCATTAGACCTCATGGATTTTATCCAAACCGATACACAAGGACACGGCAATATTAATTTGCTCGCTGCCGACAAATTAATGAACACACCAAAGCTTTATGCGACTTTCTTACTGTGGATGCTTTCCGAACTGTTTGAACAATTACCTGAAGTCGGTGATATGGATAAACCGAAATTGGTATTTTTCTTCGATGAAGCTCATTTACTGTTTGACAATGCCAGCCCTGCTTTGCAAGAAAAGATCGAACAAGTGGTACGCTTAATCCGCTCTAAGGGAGTAGGTATTTATTTTGTCACCCAAAATCCGCTCGATTTACCTGAAAGTGTTTTAGGACAACTAGGTAACCGTGTTCAGCATGCACTTCGTGCCTTCACACCAAAAGATCAAAAAGCAGTAAAAACTGCAGCTGATACTTTTAGAGCAAATCCTGCATTCAAAGTACAAGATGCTATTACGGAGTTGGCAGTTGGTGAAGCGCTGATTAGCTGTCTAGATGAGAAAGGTACGCCACAAATGGTTGAACGCGGTTGGGTTATGCCCCCATATTCATCTTTTACACCTATCACGCTTGAAGAGCGTAAGACGCTCATGACAAACAGTGTGGTTGCAGGTGTTTATGAGCAAGTACTTGATCGAGAAAGTGCTTTTGAAACGCTGCAAAACAAAGTAGTTCAGCGTCAACAACAAGCCGAACAAGAAGCATTAGCAAAACAACAGGCTAAGGAACAAGAGGCCTACGCAAAGCAAATTGCTAAAGAGCAAGAAGCTTTCGCAAAACAGCAAGTCAAAGAACAAGAACGCCTTGCCCGGGAACAACAAAAAGAAGCAGAACGTGCAGCCAAACAACGTGAAAAACTCACCCAAGATATTGTCGGTACGTTTGCTAAAAGCGCTGCACGAAGCCTCGGCGGAAGCACTGGACAAAAAATCGTCCGCGGTCTACTAGGCTCATTATTTGGAAAAAAATAGTCCTCCCTTTACCCATCATTTTTAACTTCATTATGGGATATTTTAATATCCCATAATTATTTTAAGGTTTTCTATGCAAGTCATATTGCAGCTCGACCCTAAAAGATGTATTTTAAATATATCTTTTAATAAAGCCAAAGTTGAAGCTCATGACGCCACAACATATTGAACTTGTAAAAGCGACTGTTCCCGTTCTGCGTGAGAATGGTGTTGCTCTTACGACCTATTTCTATAATCGCATGCTGAACAACAACCCCGAGTTAAAAAATACATTTAACATGGATCATCAAAGTACTGGTCGTCAGCCACGTGCTTTAGCTGCTGCTGTTTTGGCATATGCTGAAAATATTGAAAATCCTACAGTTTTGGCAAAAGCGATTGAGCGAATTACCACTAAACACGTAAGTTTAGACATTCAAGCGGATCAATACTCGATTGTGGGTGAAAACCTTCTGCATTCAATCAGCGAAGTATTAGATGTGCCAATGGACTCTGATCTGATTGCTGCTTGGAAAGCCGCGTATATGCAATTGGCAGACATTTTAATTGGTGTCGAAAAATCAAAATATGAAGCTTTGACTGCACAAAATGGTGGTTGGGCTGGCTGGCGTGAATTTAAAATTACAGCGATTGAAGCTGAAGCTAACACCAAAACCTTCACTTTAGCTGCCAAAGACGGTCACACCATTGCGACGGCTGAAGCAGGTGAATATATTTCGGTGCGAGTCCAAGTACCGGGGCAAGAGATGCGCCAACCACAACAATTTAGCTTTGATGTTGCACAAGCTGATCAGTATCAAATCACAGTAAAAGCGGTAGATGAAGCAACTGAATATTCTGTGGCAAATATCTTATTAAACCACTATCAAGTAGGTGATGTGGTTGAGGTATCTGCACCACTAAAAAATTAATTCATCTAAATCTTTAACCGAAATAAGATTTTAAGAGATCATTGAAAGCTCCGTTCACGGGGCTTTCAATGTTAAGATGGAAATAAGCTATCTTTTATGATGATCTATGCAACTGAATAAATTTACCGACTATGCGCTGCGTATATTGATGTATGTCGCACAACCTCGCGACTTGCCTTATACCATTGCAGAACTGGCAAACCAATTGCAGGTCTCAGAAAACCATGCCATGAAAATCGTTCACTTTATGGCAAAACAAAATTGGCTAATGACCAGTCGAGGCAAAGGTGGCGGTATACGTCTAGCCCCTCAAACTCTGAATATCTCATTAGGGACTTTAGTGAGAACACTTCAAGGCGATCAGCAAATTGTAGAGTGTCATAACCCGCCATGCGTATTAAGAAGTGACTGTGGCTTGAAAGGCATTTTAGATCATGCAGTCCAACAGTTTTATCAGCATTTAGATCAATTTAAACTGAAGGATGTTATACCCACCTCAGGTATAAAATTCAATTCAGATTCACCCATTCCTTTCATTCAAGTTACACCATAGATTGACTCAATTCGATTGAGTATTCGCTTGCATGCGCGACTTCCTTTATAATAGCTGATTGTAAATTGAGTTATTGAAGTTGAGCTATGCATCACAGCAGAGGAAAGTCGAAAAACAGTAAGGCGTCAAATGCCCCAAAGCAAAAGATCAGCTATGAGAAAAAAGCCGATCCAGCGATTACTGAATATTCGGTTCAAGCGCTCAACTGGTTGCGCAAAGCCGAATTCTTAATGAGTGCACCAAAACTGAATTTATGTGTAGAAGACACAGGTTATGAGATTGCTTTTGCAGGTCGTTCGAATGCTGGTAAATCGAGTGCGATTAATGCATTAACTAATCAAAAACAACTTGCACGTGCGTCTAAAAAACCTGGTCGCACACAAATGATTAACTTTTTTAGCATGGGCAATGCCGAACAAAGATTAGTTGATCTTCCTGGATATGGCTATGCTGCTGTACCTGAAAGCATGAAAATCGTTTGGCAAAAAGAGCTTGAAAACTACCTCATTCATCGTGAAAGTTTACAAGGGCTTGTATTGTTAATGGACATACGACACCCTTTACAACATTTCGATGTCATGATGTTAGAATGGGCTTATTCACGTAAATTATTTGTCCATGTTTTATTAACAAAATCAGATAAGTTAAATCGTGGTCCAGCTTCTAAAGCATTGCAAGAAGTCAAAGCTCAATTAAAGAAAATGAAGCTTAACTTCTCTATCCAATTGTTCTCATCCCTCAATAAGCAAGGTCTTGAAGAACTCGCAAGCGTTATTGCTGGTCGTTTAAATTTTACGCTTGAGCAACCTAACGGATTTGATCTAAGTGCAATTCCTGAAGTAAGTGAATCAGACATCGATGAAGATTTTGATCATGATATTCAACAAGATGATGAATCACCAAGCGAAACAACCGAACTAGAATCCAACAAAGCCGAATAGTATCTACCCTACTGAATGGTTAAATCATTACATTCACTAATTGATACATCAATGTCCTCAAATGCTAAGGTTATTTGAGGGCATTTTTTTATACTGAAAAATGATAATCACAACAAAAATTCAGGAAAGTGTGATGAAATTATTGTCTCGATTAAGAAATAGTAAGATTGGATCTTCTATTGAGTATCACATCAAACCTCGTAAAGTTAAATTTGAGTGGGCGGATACACCAGTAGATTGGGTTCCAAATCAGCCTTTCGTTAGTTATTTTATCAATGAAATTAACAATATCTTACCAGCAGGCGAATTTTGGTTTTGTCGTCTGTACAACAAAGTATTACCCAAAATTACTGATGAAAAACTTGCAGAAGATGTGAAAGCTTTTATTCGCCAAGAAGCGATGCACGCTCAAGCACATAATTCAGCAAATAAAGAATATCTCAGCGCACGTCATATCGATATTCAACGTAACCTCGATATCATGGACTTTCTTTTTGGAAAACTTTTAGCGGATAAACCTTTAGGTCTAAACGTCCCAAAAGCCTTAGATCATCAGTGGGATTTATTTAGATTAGGTATTATTGCTACTGTTGAACATATGACTTGTGTCCTCGGCAAATATGCCTTGTACAACAAAAAATGGGGAGAATTGGGTGCTGATGCCAATATGCTCGATCTCGTAAAATGGCATGGTGCTGAGGAAATTGAACACCGTACCGTTGCATTTGACTTATATCGTCATCTTGGCGGTGGTTATATTTCTCGCTATTATCAAAGTGTAGTTGTGATTGCTGCTGTATTAGGTTTATGGGTTGATGGTGCTGCTCATATTATGGGTCAAGACCCTCGCTTTAAATCAATTAAACCAGCTGTTTACAAACCTTGGATTTGGCGTGAATGGGCACGAATTGCCCAAAAAGACAATGGTTTACTTCCTCACCCATTCTGGCTTGTTTCTCAACAACTCGGCTATTTAATGCCTTGGTATGACCCTGTTCATGAAGCAAAAACTGAAGATGCGATCAACTATCTAAATCAGTCACCAGCAGCGGAACGTGCAGCACTGAAAGTTGCATAATGTATTCAATAAAAAAGCAGGGTGATCCCTGCTTTTTTTATATCTGATCTAATCTTTTAAGCTGTATTTTTTTCAATAGGTTCATGATCAGGATTCGTGTAACGATCTACAACAACACTAATCATCATATCCCCCTGCACATTCACCACTGTTCTAACGGTATCTAACAAACGGTCAATCGGCAATAATATCGCGATTGCTTCTGCCGGGAGTCCAACTGATTGTAAAACCATAATCATGGTAACCATACCTGCGCTAGGTATACCTGGTGCCCCTAAAGATGCAATCATTGCTGTCGCACACACAATCAATTGTTGTCCTAACGTTAAGTCAAGCCCCATTAAATTCGCAATAAACAGCGCCGCCGCAGCCTCATACAATGCCGTCCCATCCATATTCAACTGTGTCCCGAGAGGGATCACAAATCCTGCAGTCTGGGGTCTTACTCCTAAATTTTCCTGAGCACACTTCATTGATAGCGGCATGGTTACGGAACTTGAGCTAGTAGCAAACGCCGTAATCAAGGCTGCTCGTGTTCCCTTAAAAAATGTAATTGGATTCATTCTCCCGAAAATCCAGAGCAACAAAGGCAAAACAACTAGGCCATGAAAGATGGTCGTTCCCGTGACTACTGCTGCAAATTCTGCTAATCGACTCAGAACAGATAGGTCCTCCGTCGCGATTAACTTTGCCAGTAACGCAAAAATCCCTATTGGTGCGAGCTTCATCACCCAACCAATCATCAACATCATGATTTCAAAAAATTGCTGACTCAACGCTTTCACTGTTTTAAATTTTTCACCACCTTTAACGAGAGCCACCCCAATTAAAAGTGCAAAAACGACAACGGCTAACACATTACCTTCAGCAAATGCTTTAAACGGGTTTATTAGTGTATTTTGGATAAAGTTGGTAAAAAAACTCGAGGGCGTCAAAGTATCAGGCGTCTGATGCTGATTCATGGTCTCTTGAAAAATAGTGATGTCTACACCCTTCCCGACCTCAAAAAGATGCGCACACGCAAGCCCCAAAATCAGCGCCAACGTTGTGGTTGTGACACAACAAGCGAGGGTAATTTTCCAAGTTCTACCAAGTTGGCCACCAGTCTGTAGATTGGAAACTCCGACAACAATAGAACTAAAAATTAGAGGAATCAGTAATAGTTTCAGTAGGCCGATAAAGATACTACTGGCAATCCCTAAGCCATATAAACTTCCGTTAAAAAATGCTGTATGAGGGAATACATTTAACAAGAAGCCAAAAGCCACACCTAAAATTGCAGCAATTAAAATTTGCGTATTTAGACTCATGTCATGTGCTTTTCATTTTGATTTATTAGTCGCACTATGCCATGAGCGCCCTCAAGAATCGATCATTTTTTCTTGTTAGCTTTGCAACCGAAACGAATAATTTATAAATACAAATATGAAGTAAAAAGCCAAATCTGAAGATTTGGCTTGAAGCATGGATCAATTATCTTATTGCGTTTCGATTTCACGAATTCGAATTAGACCTTCTTGCACTGTACTACAGACCAATTGTCCATTTTGCCACATTCGTCCAAAGTTCAATCCTCTAGAACTTGCACTAATCGTTGCTTCCATGTCATAGAGCATCCAATCATCTACACGAAATGGTTTATGAAAGTACATGGTATGGTCAATACTGGCACATTGTAAACTCGGTGAAATATAACTGAGTCCGTGTGGTCGTAGTGCAGTTGTCATCAAAGTAAAGTCTGAATAAAAAGCAGCGATCGCCTGATGTAATGCATTTTCATCTACATCATCAGCCAAACGATCGTGTGTACGAATATAGTGCGCGTAAGACGGCGCTTCAGGTTGTGGTTGGAATGGATTGACTGGCATTACAGGCTTAATTTCAACATGACGATCACGCATAAAGCTGGCACGCACATTCTCTGGTACGAAATCGACAATCATTTTCTTGAGTTCAGCTTCAGATTTTAGCCCATCTACTGGCGGGTATTCTGGTTCAGCAACTTGATAATTGAGACCCTCTTCTTGGTCTGCAAAAGATACCATACACATGAATATCGTCTTGCCATGTTGAATCGCACGAACTTGGCGACTCACAAAACTACGCCCATCTCGGATTCGATCTACCTCATAAATAATGGGTGCATTAACATCTCCACCAAATAAGAAATATGCGTGCAATGAGTGTGCAGGGCGATCAGTTGTATATGAAGCAGCACGTAACGCTTGACCTAGAACTTGCCCACCAAAGACACGTTTGCCAACCAAATTTTGGCTTTTGCCTCTAAAAATGTTTTCTTCAAGTCTTTCTAGCGTGAGTAAATCTACGAGTTCTTGCGTGAGCTGATTCATATCGGACCTATATATTTCATTGCTACGACATTAAATTGGGCCTGTTGAATTTAAACAGATTTTCCAATTTAATGACTCAATCTCTATATTGCCATAATTTCCGAGTAAACAACTAAACTTTGCTTGACTATATTGTCATAAAACAAATTTGATATTTTGGCTAAAAATACGATTATTAACGAAAATTCATCCAAATTCTGTGCATTTTGTTAGAAAATGACATATTGTTTTGATCACAGATTTAAGAAAATAATTGCCTTCATTCGCGTCATGCGAAATTCGTCTTTGGCTAGGAGTATGTATGTCCAAGAATGGCTTTGGTCAAATGTATCGTCGACTTTCCAGTAAGTTGCTTGACCTCGTAGTAACACCGCATGTTCTTGGAGAGGTTCCTACTGAAACCCAACCTTCAACACCACCCACTGAAAATAATACGACTCACAAAAAAGTGGTGTGCTATGTATTACAAAATTACTCGCGTAGTAATGCGTTAGTGGTTGACGGCGAAACTCGTCGATTAAATCTCGCGCCAGCACTTGACCCACTCATGATCGGGGACCATAAAGAGAAAGCTGCTGTATTATTTTTACAACACCAAGATGAAACAAACTTACTTAATCCGCCACCCCATGCATTTCCACCTCGTCTCCTCAGATTGATCGAGATATTGGATAAGCATCCAGATACTGACATTGAACTTATACCTGTGACTGTATTGTGGGGCCGCTCACCGGACAAAGAAGATTCATTATTTAAATTGCTATTTACGGACACTTGGGCAACGCCAAGTACTGTTAAACAACTGATGAATATTGGTTTACATGGTCGCCAATCTTTTCTTGAATTTCATGAACCAAAATCACTGCGCGAATTGGTAGATTACGCACGTGTAACACATCCAAACTTGTCTCCTGCAACATATATCGTCAATCAACTCAATGATTATCTAGATCGTCAGCGTGAAGTTGTATTAGGTCCAGATTTGTCAGATCGTCGAAACGTGATGCAATCATTGATTAAATCTCAAGATGTTCAGGACGGAATTCGCAAAGAAAGTATTCGCTCTAAAATCAGTTTGATTGAAGCTGAGCGCCGTGCGATCGGCTACGTGAATGAAATTGCATCAGACTATTCTCATGCAACCGTGCGTTTTGCAGAACAAGCCCTGACGCGTCTTTGGACTCAACTCTATGACGGCGTAGAAGTACATAATTTCAATACAGTTCGTGAATTAGCGAAAGACTACGAAATTATTTATACACCTTGTCATCGTAGCCATATTGACTACCTATTACTCTCTTATGTGATTTATAAGCGTGGGATGATGGTACCGTACATTGCTGCAGGTGATAACCTGAA
This sequence comes from Acinetobacter sp. ANC_7513, assembly GCF_056779915.1. Taxonomy (NCBI): domain Bacteria; kingdom Pseudomonadati; phylum Pseudomonadota; class Gammaproteobacteria; order Moraxellales; family Moraxellaceae; genus Acinetobacter; species Acinetobacter sp. ANC_7513. Next base: position 44,438 of record NZ_JBWYIW010000012.1, on the reverse strand, counting down.
TATGCCATTCGTTGGACAGCTTTTACGTGGTGGCGGTGCATTCTTTATACGTCGAACCTTCCGTGGAAATGCGTTATACACCACTGTATTCAAAGAATATTTATACAGCATCCTATCGCGCAACACGCCATTAGAATACTTTATTGAAGGTGGACGTTCACGTACTGGACGTTTATTACCGCCAAAAACAGGTATGTTGGCAATGACTGTGCATAGTCATTTGCGTGGTCGTGCTAAACCTATTGTATTTGTCCCGACCTATTTTGGTTATGAACGCCTGATGGAAGGTGCAACTTACGTCGGTGAAATGAATGGTAAGCCTAAAGAGGCCGAATCTATCTTTGGTATTTTACAAACCTTAAGAAAGATTGAACGCATCTTCGGTAAAGTACACGTAAACTTTGGTGAACCCGTCTTCCTTGATGAGATTTTGAAACAGCATGGTGCTGAACATATCAAAATTGAGAAGAATGATGACCCGATTCCTCAAGAAGTTTCTGATGCAGTCAACACCTCAGCAAATGCAATTCTTGAAAATATTAACCGTGCTGCTGTTATCAACCCAGTTTCGTTATTGTCACTTATTCTTTTATCGACTTCCAAGCACACGCTTGATGAAGAGATTTGTATTAAACAGTTAGATACCTATCGCAATCTTCTAACAGCTTTACCTTATGATCATCGAGTTCAAATCACACCACTGTCTGGTAAAGAAATCATTGCTTATGGTTTAAAACTCAAGTTGATTAAGCGTGTAAAACATGTCCTTGGCGATATCATTGCGATTGAAGATGGTCAAGCAGTATTACTGACATATTTCCGCAATAATATTTTGCATGCTTATGTCTTACCATCACTGATTGCTGCGATGGTCGAGCACAATGGTAAAATTTCACAGGGCGATTTGATTAATGTCATTCGTACACTTTATCCATTCTTGAAAGCTGAACTTTTCCTTAAGTGGAATACGGATGAGCTTAAAGAACAGATCTGTAACTATGTTCAAGGTCTGGTAGAAGCACAGTTGATTACGATTGATGAACATGGAAATTTATGTAGCCCTGCACCTAACTCTGAACAACACAATCAGTTAGTCGTGCTTGCTGCTCCAGTGAAGCAAAGTATTGAACGCTACTACATGACACTTGCCCTAATTACTCAACGTGGCTCTGGAAATATTACGACCAAGCAGGTCGAAGATTTAAGCCATCTATTAGGTCAGCGTTTATCTGTACTTTATGAGTTCAACTCACCTGAATTCTTTGATAAAGCGCTCTTCCAAAGTTTTATCAAAGTTCTGACTCAACAAGGCTATATCAGTAATAACGAAGAAGGCGCAATAGTCTTTGATGCACAATTCAAAGAGGTTGCTCAATATGCCAACTTGGTACTAGATGATGTAACCTTACAAATGTTGCAACATATCACTTCATTTAACGATGAAGAGCTCAAAGAAGCTTTGGATGCAGTTGCTGATCAACAAGCCAAAAAACGCTTAAAACGCAAGAAAAAATAGTATCTAAAACCCTCCCCAGCGAGGGTTTTTTTTATGTCTAAATGAGATCTCGATAATCCTTAAAAAATTGATCATATCTCAATTTAAAACCAGTGCTTAACATTCGAGAGGCATAAATTTTCTTTCCACGCTGTGCCTCACTCAATAATTTTAATGGAGGGATGTTTAACTGCTTTTGGAACCACAGAATAATTTCATGTAATGGAATAGGTTGATTATTACTACAAATATAAGTTTTTTCTGGATGTTCCACGTGAAGTAAATGGACAAGAAAACCCGCTAAATCTTCGATATGAATTCGATTCGACCAATGCACATTGGGATAGGTCATTGTATTTTGAGCAAGCTGCATCATTCTATTCACGGATACGCCATAAATACCAGTGGGTCTCACAATGATACATTGCTGTGGGAAGGCTTCTTGCCAAAGCTTCTCCATTGTGGCTAACACTAATGCTTTCTCATCTTGCGGATTGATCTCTGTTTGGTCATCAATCTCCTCCCCTTGATCTTGTCCGTAAACGCGTGTCGATGAGACAACAATAATCTTTTGGATAGGATGCAGTGCCAGCTGATTTCTCATATGTGGAATCGCATCTATGAAAGCTGCTTTATACCCGTTTAGTGATGGGTCTTTGGGTGCAATCAACACGTATACTGCATCAATAGGCGACAATTTCGATAAATCAAGTTGGTGTATATCTTGTTGAAGATGCATAGCACCTGCTTGATCTTTCCTGCTTAAACTGACTGTGGTAATTTGATGTCCTTGTTGAAATAATTGTTTAGCAACATGTTGCGATGTTTTACCATAACCGATAAATAGAATATGCATGTAAGACCTATTCTCTAGTGTTATAAATTCAATTTAAGCAAAGTTGAGGGGACATGACTGCAGTCCATCAGTTGCAAGGTGTAGGAAACGCCGCTGCCGCTTTACTCGAAAAATTAAATATCTGGAATACGGATGATCTTTTGTTTCATCTGCCTCGAGATTATGAAGATCGCAGTACTATTGTGCCCATGAATCACCTTCAAGTAGGTCGAAGCTATTTACTTGAAGGCACTGTCGCATCAATGGATATGCCGCCCGGTAAACGCAAATCCATGGCAATATTATTACAAGATGATTTTGGAAAAGTCACCTTACGTTTTTATCATATTTATAAAGCATTGATGGATCGCGCAAAGCCTGGAAATCGTTTAAGAGTGTTTGGTGAAATCCGAGTAGGCGCTCGTGGCCTAGAAATGTATCACCCAGAAATTCAATTGATTACTGAACATACACCACTTCCAAAAACGCAGCTAACCGCAATTTACCCATCAACGGAAGGACTCACTCAACCTAAACTGCGCGAATATATTAAACAAGCTTTAGCACAACATGCCTATGATTTACCAGAACTGATTCCTGCAAAATTTACCAATGGGTATGCTTTAAAAGAAGCACTAGAATATATTCATCACCCTCCCACCGATGCCAATATGTTGCAACTGGCTGAAGGACAGCATCCTGCGCAGCAACGTCTCATCTTTGAAGAATTAGTCAGTCATCAAATTAGTTTATTGACTCGTCGTGCATACATTCAGCAGATCTCCGCACCTGCATTTTCAGCCAGTCGAACATTTGCCAAACAACTTCTCTCCATACTTCCCTTTGAAATGACGAATGCTCAAAAACGTGTTTCAAATGAAATTGTGAAAGATCTTAAACAAAACAAACCGATGCTCAGACTAGTGCAAGGTGATGTAGGTGCAGGCAAAACCTTAGTAGCAGGCATTGCGGCATGTCATCCACTCGAAGAGGGATGGCAAGTTGCTCTTATGGCACCGACTGAAATCCTCGCAGAACAACATTATTTAAATTTTAAAAAATGGTTCGAACCACTCGGCATCCAAGTTTCTTGGTTATCAGGCAAACAAAAAGGGAAAGCACGCGCTGCTGCAGAACAGCAGATTAGAGAAGGCTCTGCCCAATTGGTCGTCGGCACTCATGCACTATTTCAGGATAACGTCCAGTTTCATAAATTGGGTCTTGTCATCATTGATGAACAGCATCGATTTGGAGTTGACCAGCGTCTAGCATTACGAAATAAAGGGACACAGGATACGACACCACATCAGTTGGTAATGACCGCCACGCCTATCCCACGTACGTTAGCAATGTCAGCGTACGGCGATTTAGATACTTCTGTGATTGATGAGTTACCCCCAGGGCGTACCCCAATCCAAACAGTCACTATTCCACTCGATCGTCGTGAAGAGGTCCTGCAGCGTATTGCGACAAACTGCGCTGAAGGTAAGCAGGCTTATTGGGTCTGTACATTAGTGGAACAATCAGAGACGTTAGATGCCCAAGCTGCTGAAGCGACTTATCAGGAGATTAAAGAACGCTTTCCGCACCTCAATATTGGTTTGGTTCATGGCAAAATGAAAGCTGATGAAAAACAAGCTGTCATGCAACAGTTCAAAGACAATCAATTACAACTGCTGATCGCAACAACTGTGATCGAAGTTGGAGTGGATGTACCAAATGCATCCATCATGGTCATTGAAAATGCGGAGCGACTGGGTCTATCTCAACTACATCAATTAAGGGGGCGTGTGGGTCGAGGTGCTAAAGCAAGTTTTTGCGCATTATTATATAAAAGTCCTTTATCGCAGAATGGACAAGAGCGTTTACGCATTATGCGTGAAACCAATGATGGCTTTTTAATAGCAGAAAAAGATTTGGAAATCCGTGGCCCAGGCGAACTGTTAGGAACGAAACAAACTGGAGACATGGGTTTTCGCGTGGCTAAATTGGAACGTGATGACCATCTGTTAACTCAAGCGCACTATGTCGCGACTCAAATTTTAAAAGATTACCCACATCAAGCGGATGCTCTTCTTAAACGATGGTTACCAGAAGCACCTAGATATGCGTATGTTTAATATGTTCCTTAATCAACGAGCTCAGTTATAATCATAGGTACTCACAATAAAAATAACTTGAGCCATGATGCTGAGCCCTATTCATAACCTCTATCACACATTATTATCACGACGCGCTTGCCAATTATGTGGATTCTCTCCAACTCAAACCCACAGATTATGTGATGACTGTTGGACAATGCTCCCATGGAAAAGCCCTTCACTCATTCATCGACATGAAAGAAATATTTATGCTTGTTTCGACTATAGCTTTCCTATAGATCGCATTATTCACTTATTCAAATATGAACAACAACTTCATTATCAAACTTTTCTAGCACACACATTGCTAGAACTTAAACTGAAACGTTTTCAAGCGATTGTACCTATGCCTATTTCAAACGAGCGCTTGAAAGAGCGTGGTTATAATCAAATGATGGTCATCGGAAAAATTCTTTCCAAAAAACTGCAAATACCCATTTGGCAGCCAATTGAACGTTCAGCACAACACTCACAGAAAGGCTTAACACTTGTAGAAAGAATCGAGGATATTCAATCTCAATTCAAACCAATACGTTCAGAAAAAGGAAAGTTTAGAAATATCCTGATTATTGACGATGTCGTGACCACAGGGAGTTCAGTCAATGCGTTGGCCAATGCACTAGAAAAGCTCGGCTGTCAGAACGTTCAGATCGCATGCATTGCAGCCGCAGAATATTGACACAGTCACTTTAAGTTTTAATTGGCATTAAAATGCTGCCTACACCAAGGAATCACGATTTCTCGAGTTAACGGTGCTAAAGGCGTAGCATCATCATCTAAATCGATCCATTTCATTTCAGCAATTTCTGCATGAATATGAGGCTCTTGTTTAAGCTGAACTCGATAGAGATAACTAATCAACTGATGATCCGCTTCATTTGCAGCTTTGGTTTCAAAACGACCTATATATTGATCTATTACTGCCTCAGCGCCAATTTCTTCTTTAATTTCTCGCAGAATCGTGTCCTCAGAAGGCTCATTCTCCTCTAACTTCCCACCAACTTGCATGAAAAACTGGGTATTCTTTTTTCGAACCAACAACAACTGCTGATCCTCATTGGAAATAATCGCTGCTGCGACAGTAATGACTTTGCTCATGTATCTATTTTCACCAAATCTTCTCGATCTTGGACACCCCATTTCGGTTGTGGTGCCTGATAAGACTCGAATTTTGACACAATATCCTCGATTGAAGTTGAATTGATTAATGCATTGGTAAAGCGAGCTCGAGTAAACTCTTGATCTGTCGTATGTTGAATGAATTGTAATAGACCATCATAAAACCCGTTAATGTTTAAAAATGCGCAGGGTTTAAGATGAATACCGAGTTGCGCCCATGTCCATTGTTCAAAAATTTCTTCAATTGTTCCTGCACCACCCGGTAAGGCAATAAAACCATCCGACAAATCTGCCATCAGCGTTTTACGCTCATGCATACTGGTAACAACGTGAAGTTCAGTCAAATTTGGATGTGCTAATTCACGATCCACCAATCCTTGTGGAATCACGCCAATGACCTTTCCACCAGCCTCTAATGCACTATCCGCAACAATCCCCATTAATCCTGAACGACCGCCACCATACACCAAGGTCTTGCCTTGTTGCGCTAAATATTTCCCTGTTTTCTTTGCTGCATCAGCATAAACAGGATCGGAACCTAATGTTGAACCACAAAATATTGCAATAGAATTCATTTAAAATTAGCCTTAAGTTTTTATAACAACAATTAAAATGATATGTTCTGTGTTTTTTAACCTAATTAATGATGGAATCAGTTTTTTTTCATGGCATCCTTGTCTAAAATACACCCATCGTTCACACACAAACTGCGCAAGGGAGAAAAGATAAAATGCTTGAAGCCTTTTATGCCACAGAGCGCGGTAGTCTAGAAGATGCAACGATCAATGGTGGGTTTGATTTACACCCTGAATTGGTTTGGATCGATTTAATTGCACCCTCTCAAGATGAGCAAGAATGGGTTTTAGATGCCTATAAACAAAATCTTCCAACACTAAAATCATTAGAAGATATTTCTTCATCTGCACGATTCTACCGTGATGATGATGGCATTTTACATATCAGTACGTATTTTTTAACGAAAAATAAAAACTACCAAGTCGATGGTGACCCTGAAGAGTCATCCAATATGCTAGGAACGGTTCAAACCGTTGCATTTATTTTACATAAAGATCGACTATTTACTTTACGTGGTGAAAAGCTCGTTGCTTTCCGTGCCTTTCGAGCACGTGCTCGCCGTAATGATTACGACATTGACTATAAAGATCCGACTTGGATACTTTTGGGTTTACTCGAAGCTAAACTCGATGAGCTTGCGGATATCTTAGAAGATATCCACAAGGATCTAGAACTCTACTCTACAGAAGTATTGAATGTTCGCCACCGTGAACAAATTCTTGATCTCGATGATATGATTACCCGTCTTGCTCAAAAAGAAGATATGTTGGGTAAAGCACAACTCTGTTTGATTGACTTACGCCGCGTTCTGACCTTCTTAGCAAGACCTCGTGCCTTAGGCAGTCATATTTATGATGCTGATATTCGAGAACTCAGTGAGGATGTTCGCTCATTAGTAGAACATGATGCATTCTTGTTCCAAAAGGTTCGATTCCTATTGGATACCACTTCGGGTTTCATTAATACTGAACAGAATGATACGATTCGTCGATTCTCGATTTTACCTAGCATGCTTGCTCCCCCGATGTTGGTGGCCAGTATTTATGGTATGAACACTGATGTACTGCCCTTTGCTCAAGGAACGACGAGCTTTGTTGTTGTCAGTTTGATTATCCTAGTGTTCTTATTTGGACCACTCATTTATTTTAGATGGAAAAAATGGATTTGAGCGCTTTGATGTCGCGTTTTTTAAACAACGTATGAAGTACCTTCTGTTGAGTAAATTACTATTTTAAAGCGATAAAAAAGCACCCTAAGGTACTTTTTTATTTTTCAATCAAATCAATTTTAAATCATTTTCTAAATGGCAAGATTGAATGATTTTCATCATTTTTTCTGGCACAGATTTAAACTGTAAACTCGATGTTCCAGGTGCTTGACGCAATAAACGCACTAAAACAGCTAGCGCCAGAGTACTACCATGTTCAAGACCTGATAAATTTACAGTAAGTGGAAACTGCTTTGCCTGCTGAATCAACATTAAACCTTGTTGATAATACTGTTCAGCATTGTCGAAACTAATTTTTCCAGAAACCATAATTTCTTGATCTTTGAGTGAAATCACAATTGTTCTCTGTTATTTTTTCTCAACTGCAGCTTCAGCATCAGGCTTGAAGTTTGCAATTGCTTTATTGATATCGCCACCATTACGCTTCACAGTAGCAGCAAACTGATTACGGAATTGCAAACCTAAGTCAATTCCAGAAACGTTGATATTGCGAATCTTCCACTGATCACCTTTATCAGCCAATTGGAACGATACAGGGATCTTCTCACCCTTGTTAATAAAATCAATCGTTACAACAGGGTTTTTAGTGTTAGATGCTTTATACGGACGAATTGTATATGTCTGATTAGAAAACTTAGAGAAAGCACTGCCATAGTTTTCAATCAATGTTTCACGGAAGTTCTTCTCAAACTGTGCGCGTTGAGCAGCATTACTATATTGATTCGTCGCATAAGTTCCCATCACGATACGAGTAAATGATTGCGAATCAATATATGGATCTAAATTTTGACGAACAATTGCGCGTACCGCAGCAGGATTATTTTGTAACTTAGCTTGGTCTGCTTTTAAACGTGAAATTAAGCCATCAGCTACTTTTTTGATAAATGCAGGAGGAGTCTCCGTAGGTGCAGCAAATGCTGTACTCGCAATCATCGTCGATAAAACGCTAACAGTCAGTGTTTGCTTTACGAACGTATTCATTTATTTTTCCTCTATTTAATCATTCAACAAAAGAAGCAGTTTCATCTGTGAATTCTACAGTTTCTGCATCTGATGAACCATTTGAATCTTTTTTCGCAGCTGAATCACCAGCACCACCAGTCACAAATTTAGACACTAAGTCTTCAATTTCCATTGTGCTTTGTGTGTTGCCAATTTGATCACCACGTTTTAAATAATTTAAACCACCACCTGGAACAATTTTGAGATACTTCTCGCCCAGTAAGCCATTTGTCGCTACCATAATGTAAGCATCTTCATCAATGTTGGTGATGGAGTTCATGTTAGCGATCAGTTGCTTTTCCATTTCTTTTTGTTGCGATGGCGTAGCAACTTCATAGTCACTGCTATAACGCAACTCTTCTAAAGCACCTTCTTGCACAGTTTTAAGTTGTTCATCATTGAAAGATGTCAGCTCACCATCTAAATTAATTTTCACTGTTGCAAGACGTGTTAACGGATCTAATGTGATTGACTCAACTTCACCAACTTTTACACCGCTCAGTGCAACTTTAGCACGTGGTTTAATACCATTCACATTATCAAAAGTTGCGGTCATGCTATAACTGTCTTTTAAATTTGTCCCAGCTAAACCACTTACTTTCATTGCCAAGAAAAATAATGCACAACCAAATAGAATCACGAATATTCCAACTGCGAGCTCACTCGTACGTGATTTCATTACACACCTCCAAACATGACCGCAGTCAAAACAAAATCAAATCCTAAAACACATAGTGATGAATACACTACCGTTCTTGTTGTTGCTGTCGCAATGCCTTCTGATGTAGGCTCGCATGAATACCCCTGATATACGGCAATCCACGTACAGATTAAAGCAAATACAAAGCTTTTGATGATCGTGCCATTAAAGACATCTTTATAAAATTGAACGGCACTTTCCATACCACTCCAATACGAACCTTCATCAGCACCTAAAAAATCCACACCGACCATTTTTCCGCCCATGATCCCCACAGCAGCAAAAATTACGGCAAGCATAGGCAAACTAAATATACCCGCCCATAAACGTGGTGAAATAATGCGTTTAAGTGGATCAACACCGATCATTTCCATACTAGACAATTGCTCAGTCGCTTTCATCAAACCAATTTCGGCGGTTAAAGCAGATCCTGCACGCCCCGCAAAAAGAAGTGCAGCAACCACTGGCGCAAGTTCACGCAACAAGGTCAACGAAACTGCTGCACCAAGCATCGCTTCACTGCCGAAAGTGACCAAAATGCTATACATCTGTAAACCCAAGACTGCTCCTATAAACAGCCCTGACACCACAATGATAAGCAATGATAATACGCCAACACGGTACATTTGATAGATAAAGAGTTTGACTCCAATCCAAGTCGGCATCGAAAATAAAATTTGAACTAGCATAATGGCTGCAACGCCAATACCTTGAACACGCTCTATAACGCGTCTACCTAGTGAGGCTATCGCATTCATGTACGCACCTCATCACTTAAATACGCTTGATGACTAAATTGATAATCCACAGGACCTTCGACCGAGCCTGTTAAGAATTGACGAACGAAAGGCGAACTATGATTCTTTAACTGATCAGGTGTGCCCTCGCCTTGTACTTTACCTTCCGCAACCACATAAATGTAATCTGCGATCGATAATGTTTCAGCAACATCGTGAGACACGATAATGGTCGTTAGGTCTAACGCTTCTCGTAAAGAACGAATCAATCGGGTTAAAACCCCCATTACGATGGGATCCTGACCAGCAAATGGTTCATCGTACATAATCAAATCTGGATCTAGTGCAATTGCACGAGCTAACGCCACACGGCGATTCATCCCCCCTGAAAGCTCAGAAGGCATCATTTGCTCAGCGCCACGTAATCCCACAGATTCGAGTTTTAAAGCGACCAGTTCTGCAATCAAATGTTCAGGCAATTGAGTATGGGCGCGGATAGGGAAAGCTACATTTTCATAGACAGTCATATCAGTGAAAAGCGCACCACTCTGAAAGAGCATCCCCATACGAGCACGAGCTTTAAACAATTCCTGACGACTCATTTGGCTAATATTTTTACCATCCAACAAGACCTCGCCTGCATCAGGTACAAGTTGCCCCCCAATGAGTCTAAGAAGCGTGGTTTTCCCCGTCCCTGAAGGCCCCATAATGGCAGTAATTTGACCCTTACGAATCTTTAAATTGACTTGGTCGTAAATAACACGATCACCACGATTAAAGCTTAAACTTTTTACTTCGATCAACGCTTGCTCATCGATTTGTATTTGATTATTCATAGCTGAGCGTGTTCCTACAATTTTTCAGCTTGCATACTATACTCTGAAATAACTGAATTTAAATGTTATTTATAAAATACAAGGTTAAGCGGACATTGTAGCATTATTGATCATTTTTATTAATTTTGCTTATAGAAAGATGTGTTTTATTTATGAAACAATGATTTGAAATTATTCTTTTTTATAAATTTATAATGTGATACTAAAAAAGTAATAGGCAAGATTAAGTAATACCAATAAAAAGAACACGTACATCATGATTGCACCAACATTCATTTGCTTCGTCTCAATCATTATAATCTTATTATTCATATTTTACATTTACCATAAATAATGTGAAATTATTCACTTTTATTCTAACAGATTTTTTTATATGAGCAATAAAAAACCAGCCCGAAGGCTGGTTTTTATTTAGCTTTACCGATTAGTCGTTAAATTTACGACGTGGGCGATCGCTATTGAATTCACGCTTTGGACGGTCATCACCAAATGTACGTTTTGGACGATCAAAACCACCTTCACGACGTGCTGGACGGTCACCGAAATCACGTTTTGGGCGGTCACCAAAACTGTTTTCACGAGGTTTATAATCTACACGGTTACCACGATTGTCATCGTTAGAACGAGGGCGATCACCGAAATCACGCTTTGGACGATCATCAAATGAACGTTGCGGACGGTCACCGAAATCGCGACGTGGACGATCTTCGCCATTAAACTCACGACGTGGACGGTCATTGTTAAACTCGCGACGTGGACGATCTTCACTATTGAATTCACGACGTGGACGATCGTTGTTGAACTCGCGACGCGGACGATCTTCGCCATTAAATTCACGACGTGGACGGTCGTTGTTAAACTCGCGACGTGGACGATCCTCACCATTGAATTCACGACGTGGACGATCTTCACCAAACGAACGGCGTTCGCCATCACGGTTACCTTCGCGACGTTTGAAGTTTGATTCACCTTCAAAACGACGACCACCACCGAAACCACCACGGCCACGGCCTTCACCACCACGGCCACGACCGCGACCAGCGCCATCACGACTACCGCGTGCTGGAGGTGGAGATGGCTCAAGACCTTCAATTTCAGAAACTTCTAGACGTGCATCTAAGTAGTCTTCTAAAGCACGAATTTTACCACGTTCACGGTAAGTCGCTAATGTGATTGCTTTACCAGTACGACCTGCGCGACCTGTACGACCAATACGGTGTACATAATCTTCGTTCTTCATTGGAAGACCAAAGTTAATCACGTGTGAAATTGTTGGTACATCTAGACCACGTGCTGCAACATCAGTTGCAACTAAAATTTTTGCGCGACCTTCACGGATGCTGCGCAAACGACGGTTACGTACAGTCTGTGGCATTGCACCATGAAGTGCTACAACTGAAAGACCAGCTTCAGACAGTTCTTCTGCAAGCATATCTGTATCTTCTTGTGTAGAAGCAAATACAACAGCTTGATCAAGATCTTCTTCATTTAACCAATGTGTTAAAAGCTTTTTCTTGTGCTCAAAACCATCAGTCCAATGTAGAGTCTGAGTGATGTCAGTATTCGTCGTGTGACCAGTTTCAATCGCAATACGTTCTGGCTCATTCATCATACGTTCTGCCAACGTAATAATACGTGGTGCGAACGTCGCAGAGAACATTAATGTTTGATCACGGTTACCCGCTAAATCACTGATCGCCTCTAAATCTTCAGAGAAACCAAGATCAAGCATACGGTCTGCTTCATCTACGATTAATGATTTAACTTTGTCCAATTTGATTTGACGACGGTTTACTAGATCAAGTAAACGACCTGGAGTCGCCACAACAACTTGTGCACCTTTTAATTGTTGGATTTGTTTACCAAAAGGCATACCACCCATAATCGCAGCAATACGAACACCTTTCATGTGACGTACAAATGCAATCGCATCTTGGCTCACCTGTTGAGCCAATTCACGTGTAGGGCAAAGTACTAAAATTGTAGGTGCAGTTACAGCACGCATACGCTCTTTGAAAGAAAGCAACGTATCTTCACTACCCGCTAAAGCGTGAAGTGTAGGTAATAAGAATGCAGCAGTTTTACCAGAACCTGTTTGGCTTGATACTAAAAGATCTTTACCATCTAAAGCAGCAGGAATTGATTGTTCCTGAACAGGAGTAGGCGATGTAAAGCCTAATGCTTGTAATGCTTGTTGAAGTGATTCGTGTAGTGGAAAATCAGCAAAAGTTTTGCTCATAGAGTTTTTCACCCGAAAATTGGGTGCTCCATTAAATAAAGTCTGATGGACATCGGCAAAAAGCGGTACAGCAATAATCGCTGAAAATATAGAATCAGCGGCGATCCGAGAACGACGATGCGTATAACGCACACATGATTACAGCCTGAACCTGAAGGAATCGCTTTTAGCGATTGGGTGGGGCGCGAAATAATGTCCTCTCTTTGGACCGGACGCGCATACACAATATAGAAGAGAAATGTTCAGGTAATGAACGAAATTTAGTGCGTGCGCGGAGTATAACAGATTTTTTTATAATGTCATTAAGTTTAATTGCTTTTTGGTGCATTCAAGTACAAATATTCAGATTTATCATGTTTTGGACATAAAAAAGCTCCCAGTTAGGGAGCTTTCATAAATTTGATCTGCTTATTTAGCAGCAGCACCCCAAGCTGGGACAACTGCTTGCATCAATGGTTTCAATAATTTCATAGAACAAGCCAAGACTTGACCATTTTCCATTGAATTTGAACCACCGCGCGCATCAACTACTGTACCACCAGCTTCTTTTACAATTAGTTCACCCGCTGCAATATCCCATGGTTTCAAACCAAGTTCGAAATAACCATCGTAACGACCAGCAGCAACATAAGCTAAGTCGAGTGCTGCTGAACCTAAACGGCGGAATTGAGCACCTTGCTCAGATACTGCCAACAAAGAATCGAAGTGATTTTTTGCATAAGAAACTACTTCGCCATCGCGTTTAGCACGATATGCATGACCAACAGCCAAGAATGTACGATCTAAACTATCTTTTACATTCACACGAATACGACGTTGGTTCATCATTGCACCGCGACCGCGACTCGCAGAGAACAATTCATCTTTGATTGGGTCATACACAACACCGTGTTGAGTCACGCCTTTGTGTTGAACTGCAATAGAAATACAGAAGTGTGGGACACCATTAATGAAGTTTAAAGTACCATCTAAAGGATCGATCACCCAACACCAATCAGCATCGTGACCTTTACCTTCTTGCATACCAAACTCTTCACCAAGGAAGCTGTGATTTTTATAGCTTTTGCGCAAGATATCGATCGTCAATTCTTCAACATAGCGATCAACGCGAGTCACAGGACCTTCGATACCTTTTTCTTCAACTTGCAGATCAAGTTTATGACGATTCTGATGCGCTTTTAAAAGCTCTTGACCAACTGTTTGAGCCGCACGCGCAGCCATCACCACCATAGGTTCCATTGAACACCCACTACAAATTTGAAGATACTGATAAAGAATAATGCATAAAAGCGCCGACATTTTATCAAATATCGGCGCTTTTAGGTAAAAAATGTTTCTAAAATTTTATGACTTGTATTTAAACCACCTGTACAAGCTTTAACCAAGCTTGTTGAATTGAAGATTGGATACCTTCTGCATCCAATCCACAATCTTTAAGCATCTCACCATGACTGGCTTGTGCTAAGAATTGATCAGGTAAGCCTATGTTCAAAACTGGCTTGAGAATGTGTTCGGCCATTATAAATTCATTCACAGCACTTCCAGCACCACCCATGACTGCATGCTCTTCAACCGTTACAAAAAGTTGGGTTTGATCTGCATATTGTCGAATGATTTGACCATCTAGGGGTTTAACAAAACGCATATTCAAAACGCGTACTGCAACATCCAATTGATCAACTAAAAGCTGAGCAGCATTTTCTGCAACACTCACGCGGCTACCGAAAGCTAAAATAGTAATCACTTCTTCGGCTTTTACATTCAGCTCCAAAGTTAACTCAGCTTTACCAATTTCAAGCGCTGTCAGTTCTTTTTGAATTTCAACACCTAAACCATTTCCGCGTGGATAACGTACTGCAGCAGGACCCGGGTGCAAATAAGCGGTATGTAGCATTTGACGGCATTCATTTTCATCTTTTGGTGCCATAATCACGATATTCGGAACTGTACGCATAAATGCGTAATCATATGCACCAGCATGAGTTGGTCCATCCTCACCTACTAAACCTGCACGATCGATACCAAATGTGACATCAAGGTTTTGTAATGCCACATCATGAATGAGCTGATCATAACCACGCTGTAAGAAGGTTGAATAAATTGCCACTACTGGTTTTAAACCTTCACATGCCATACCAGCAGCTAAGGTCACTGCATGTTGTTCTGCAATTGCCACATCAAAGTAACGATCAGGATATTGTTTGGCGAATTGCACCATACCTGAACCTTCACACATGGCAGGTGTAATGGCTAACAACTTATCATCCAACTGGGCTTCATCACACAACCATTGCCCAAAAACATCAGAATATTTGGGTGCTTTTGTTGAAGCTGATGCAGCATTTAATTTAGCAATTGCGTGATATTTTATTTGATCTACTTCAGCAGGTGCGAAGCCCTTACCTTTCTTGGTATAGATATGAATTAAGCGCGGCCCCTTACGTTTTTTTAAGGCACTAAATACATTAACAAGTTCATCGACATTATGACCATCGAATGGACCAAAATAGTCAAATCCAATCGCTTTAAATAAGTTATCTGCAGCCTCTGTAGCAGCACAATGTAAGCGTGAAGTGTAGTCCCACTCAGGATAATCCCGAATAAATGGATTACCCTGCTCATCAATGTGTACAGATTGCCCTTTTTCCCAAATAGCAGCCAAATGTTTTGCAAAACCACCCGTGCTACATGAAATCGACATATCATTATCGTTCAGTACCACCATGAGATCAGCATTATGTGCAACAGCATCATTCATGGCTTCGAATGCCATCCCTGCTGTCATTGCACCATCACCGATAATTGCAACCACTTCACAAGGATCTTTTTGATAACGACGAGCTAAAGCCATTCCCAAACCCGCTGAAATAGCAGTTGATGAGTGGCCCACACCAAAAGTATCAAACTCAGACTCTTCACGAGCGGGGAACGCCGCTAAGCCATTTTTTGCACGAATTGTTGTTAGTTGCTCACGACGTCCAGTCAAAGCTTTATGTGGATATGCTTGATGACCCACATCCCAAATAAGACGATCATGTGGTGTATTGAAACAATAATGCAAAGCAACAGTTAATTCGATTACACCCAGATTGGCACCGAAATGCCCACCACTTTGTCCAGCAGCATACAAAATAAATTGACGTAGCTCGTCCGACACTTGACTCAATTGTTCTTTGGCTAGTTGACGCAATTGCATTGGATGATCAATCGCATCCAACAAAGGCGTAACAGGACGTTGACTAGGTATTTCGGTATACAACATATGTGGCAATGCCTTCTAAAGCCTGGCAAATCCTAAGCTAGGTAAATGGGTTAGCTCGATTCTTCTTATTGATCGAGAAATCGAAAAAAAACACCTTAAATCAACCACATTTATATTGGTCCAGTGTTGAGCTTTCGCTAAACGGGCGTTGTTAGGTAGCTAGATTATCCTGAATATCGATGCTACTTATCAACTATTATCTTGTGCTTTGCAAAAAAAAGGAAATCTTCTGTGTAAATTTGCACAATGATACTCAACTATGGTCTGATCATTCAGCTATACTTTAGCCAAATTATGAACATGTAATGGAAGTCGCTGTGCCTATAGAGTTTGTTGCCACATCTAAATTACCCACTGCCTTTGGTGATTTTAAAATCACTGTTTTTCAAGATCCTAAAACAGGTGAAGAACACGTAGCATTGTCAAAAGGATTAGATACAGCACCCACCTCTCCTGTCTTGGTACGAATCCATTCCGAATGTTTAACAGGTGATGCTTTTGCTTCATTAAAATGTGATTGTGGCCCACAACTTCAAGCAACTCAAAAACTGATTAACGAAGCAGGACAAGGCGTAATTTTATATTTACGTCAAGAAGGTCGTGGTATTGGTTTAACCAATAAAATTCGTGCTTATGCCTTGCAAGATCAAGGACATGACACAGTGGATGCCAACCTGATGCTCAACTTACCCGCTGATGCGCGTAAATACGATATGTGCAGTATCATGCTGGATCACTTACAAGTGAAAAAAGTCAAACTGGTTACGAATAATCCTCTCAAAATTAAAGCTTTAACTGATTTAGGAATTGATGTGGTTGATCGTGTCCCGTTAACGGTCGGTTTGAATAAATTCAATGAAGAATACTTAAAAACCAAACATGAGCGCATGTCACATATGTATCAAAAGGATGATTTTTAACTACAGCATAATTTAATCGTTGTAAAAAAATACCCCAATGCTTAGGGGTATTTTTTCACTTAGACTCAATCTAATTTGTGAAGATGACTATATCGTCATCGAAAATATCCGATTTTCAGGTTTGTTTCTTTTTAACCTTAAATCGAAAGCCATACAGATATTTCGTACAAATGGTTTTCCAGCTTCCGTTACCTTCAATCCATATTCACTCATCTTCACAAGTTGGTCATTTTGCATTTCAGCTAAATCTTCTAAAACTTGTGGTCGCTGTGCAAAATCCATGTCACCTTGCCAATTCGTCTCAAAGTGGCACATGAGATTTAAAATGTGTTTTCTGATTTTCAAATCTTCTTCTGTTAAAAGATGACCTTTAAAAACTGGAATTTCATTTTGTTCTAATCGAGCATAATAATTTTCAAGCGTCTTTTCATTTTGGGCAAAACCTTGCCAACAATCGCCAATAGCTGACATCCCTAAGCCAATCATCACTTCTGTTTTTGAAACGGTATATCCCATAAAATTACGATGTAATTGTTGGGCTTGAAATACCTGATACATATCATCATGCTCAAGCGCAAAATGATCCATCCCTATTTCATGATATCCAGCAGACAATAATTTTTGTTTTCCTTGCTCATAACACTGTCTTTTCTCTTCATCGCGCGGAACATCATGGTCTTTAAAACCACGTTGCCCATTACCTTTGATCCATGGTACATGTGCATAACTGTAAAAGGCTAAACGATCTGGCTTAATTTGAATGGTTTGATCAATTGTGTTTAAAACATCATCTAAATATTGAAAGGGCAGCCCGTAGACCAAATCATGCGAAATAGACGTATAACCAATTTCACGCGCCCATTCTGTAACCTGCTTTACGTGTTCAATAGGTTGAATTCGGTGGATCGCTTTCTGCACGGTTTCATTATAATCCTGCACACCAAAGCTAACGCGTCTAAAACCCAATTCAAACAGCGTCTTTAAATGTTCGTAGGAAGTATTATTAGGATGTCCTTCAAAACTAAATTGATGATCTTCAGCTACTGCTGATAACGCTAAAAGCCCATCAATCAACTGTTTAAGATGCTGAGGAGAAAAAAATGTAGGTGTCCCTCCGCCTAGATGTATCTCTTTAATCAAAGGACGCTCTACAAATAACTCACAATACAATTTCCATTCTTTTAACAGAGCCAAAATATAGGGCTGTTCCATTTCATGTTTTTTAGTGATTTTTTTATGACATCCACAAAAAGTACATAAGGACTCGCAAAAAGGTAAGTGAATGTAAAGGCTAATACCATGTTGGCTATTCGATTTATCAAAACGTATTTTTAGTTTTTGCTGCCATAGTACTCGATCAAAAGTCGACTGCTCCCAATACGGAACTGTGGGATAGCTCGTATATCGAGGACCTGGAACATTATATTTTTGCACCAGTGAAACAACGTTTTCGAACATATCCCCACCTTTAAAATCACCACATATTAAAAGCTTAACTGCTTTCAGTCGTCCTATTTTGAGGAGCTTATTCTTTTAATTCAACCTAGTATCTTGATCAGGATTCATAAGCAAATTCAAATCACAAAGTACGTTTACCCTGACTAAACTTAAATCTCGATCTGCTATATCGATAAAATCACCTTAATCTTTCATACAATTTATGTTTTGATGTAGCTAGTTTTTCATTGCCCAAGAGGCTTGGTATGTCACACCCGACTTCTGCAGATATTCAACGTGTTCGTGAATTTTTACTCGACTTACAAACTCGAATTTGTGCTGCGCTTGAACAACAAGAACAACAAGGTGGCGGTAATGCCCAATTTGAGATCGATGATTGGGAACGTCCCGAAGGTGGTGGTGGCAGATCACGCGTATTGCAAGATGGTACAGTGATCGAAAAAGGTGGTGTGATGTTCTCGCACATCAATATCTCAAAGTTACCAGCATCTGCTACCGAACGGCACCCACATATAGCTGGCGCACAAGCACAAGCCATGGGGGTTTCTTTAGTGATCCATCCTAGAAATCCAAATGTGCCGACCTCACATGCCAACGTAAGACTATTTGTCGCAGAAAAAGAAGGACAAGATCCTATTTGGTGGTTTGGCGGCGGTTTTGATTTAACGCCATTTTATCCGAATGATGAAGATGTTAAATCATGGCATCAAACTGCGCACGATCTTTGTGCACCTTTTGGCGATCATGTCTACCAAGATCATAAAAAATGGTGTGATGATTATTTTTATTTGAAGCATCGTGATGAACAACGTGGTGTCGGTGGGTTATTTTTTGATGACTTAAATCAGTGGGATTTCGAAACTTGTTTTAAATACATGCAAGCTGTAGGCAATGGATATCTCAATGCGATTCTACCAATCTTCCAACGTAATCAAGATAAACCCTATAGTGAAGCTCAACGCGATTTCCAATTGTATCGTCGTGGGCGCTATGTGGAATATAACTTAGTTTACGATCGAGGGACGTTATTTGGATTACAAACTGGCGGTCGAATTGAGTCTATTTTAGTAAGTCTTCCTCCATTAACGGGTTGGAAATACAGACCTGAATGGGATGAAGGCTCTGCTGAAAAAAAATTAACCGACTACTATTTAAAACCGAGAGATTGGCTCGCTGAACTGCATTAAATGTAAATCACTCGCCCTGTTAAAACAGGGCTTTTTTGTTGAGCAATATATTCATCCCATTGTCTAACGAAATTGAATAATTCCATTACATTCTCTTAAAAAAAAAGGCACAATAGATAAAATTGATTAAATTTTGTCACACTTCTGACACAGCTCTTAAGTTTAATTTAAGCAAAGTACTGTACAATCAATTCTTACTTGTATTACTCATGGAAGTTTTTACTTCTGCATAAGGAATCGATATGCAACACAACTCTATTCGCGCACGTGTTGTCGTATTTTGGACACTGGTTATTGCTCTTTTGAGTGCAATCAGTACCACTATATTTTCAGAAACACTACTCAATGATAGCTTTGGTTTTAGCTTGATGGTGTTTGCAGCTGTTGGTCTACTGCTCAACATTGCGCATATTTTACTTCATACCCTATTTGAAATTTGTAACCCAAGTCATTAATACACTTCATTAAATATG
Organism: Acinetobacter sp. ANC_7513; assembly: GCF_056779915.1. NCBI lineage: Bacteria > Pseudomonadati > Pseudomonadota > Gammaproteobacteria > Moraxellales > Moraxellaceae > Acinetobacter > Acinetobacter sp. ANC_7513. The sequence goes on along the minus strand of NZ_JBWYIW010000012.1, from coordinate 24,230 downwards.
TTCATATTGGGAACTTTCTGCATTTGACGTATATTGTTTGCCACTTCTTCATCAGGAATTAGAGCAATGCGCAAACAATTTGCCGTAATTGGAAATCCCATTGAACAATCTCGATCTCCAGAGCTTCATCATGCGTTCGCACAAAAGACTGGGGTGATCCTTGAATATAGCAAACGCCTTGCTCCTCTCGATGGTTTTACACAGAGTATCAATGAATTTTTTAAGGCTGGTGGTATTGGTCTGAATGTCACGGTGCCGTTTAAAGAACAAGCTTTTGCACAATGTGATGTACTCACTGAACGTGCCAAAATTGCAAAAGCAGTAAATACACTATGGATGAAAGATGGTATATTGCATGGCGACAATACCGATGGCCAAGGACTTGTTGCAGCCATTCAACATTTAAATTGGCCTCTTGAGCAAGCAAGCGTGCTTATTTTAGGTGCAGGTGGTGCAACACGTGGCGTGATTTATCCACTGCATAAAGCTGGTGTAAATAAAATCATGATTGCTAATCGAACGGTTGCTCGCGCAGAGCAATTGATTCAGGACTTACAACCTGCTGTCCCAGATCTAGAGCTAAACGCTTGTGGTCTTGATCACATAGCAGGTGAATTTGATATTGTTATTAATGCTACCTCGGCAAGCTTATCTGGCGATGCAATCAATCTACCCCAACACTTAAAATTCAAATATGCCTATGAAATGGCCTATGGCAAACCTTCCACTTTCCTTGATCAAGCGAAACAGCGTGGAATTCCGACTGCAGAAGGATTTGGAATGCTCGTTGGACAAGCGATTGAATCTTTCGCGATTTGGAATGGTGTGCGTCCAGAATTAAAAGATTTTATTTAGTTTTTGCACACGTTTAGTGCCTTGTGAACAGTGCAATTTTTTAAATTGCACTTTTTTCTCTCTATAATATCGATTAAATCTCTTCGAATTGATTTTAGTGACATATTTTTAGTGCATATTCAAATTGAATAAATTCAAATTAAACATATGGTCATCCACACAACAAAACCAACCTAAGCTTATGTATTAATAATATTATTTTTTCTAATAAACTCCTACTACAACAAATGAATTCAGTTTATATTCATTCTAGAGCCTAAACACTAATTCGCAATTCTGACATTTATTTCCGTGACTTACATCAATGTTTTTTTAGTGTTGTAGGTCAATAATCGGATCATCTAAAAAGTATTTTCGCTATTCAAATTAGGAAAAGTTCAATGCCTGCATATAAAGCGCCCGTACGTGATATTCGTTTCTTAATGAACGAAGTTTTTGATTATCCTGCGCACTATAAAACTCTAAGCAACGGCGAAGCTGCTGACTCTGATACTGTCGATATGATTATCGAAGGTGCTGCAGATTTCTGTGAAAATGTATTATCTCCACTTAATCAGCCTGGAGATGAAGAAGGCTGTCATTTTAAAGATGGCGAAGTCAAAACGCCTAAAGGTTTCAAAGAAGCTTACGAGCAGTTTGTACAAGGTGGCTGGCAAGGTCTTTCGTATCCTGAAGAGTTTGGTGGTCAAGCACTGCCTATGTCGCTGAACCTGATCAAATCAGAAATGATGGGTACAGCAAACTGGTCTTTCACGATGTATCCAGGCTTAAGTATGGGTTGTATGAATACCATCATGCAATTTGGTACTGAAGAACAGAAAAACACCTACATGCCTCACCTCACTGCTGGTACATGGTCAGGCACAATGTGTTTAACTGAACCACAATGTGGTACAGACTTGGGTCAAGTTAAAACTAAAGCTGAGCCTAAAGGTGACGGTACTTATGCTATCACAGGTACTAAAATCTTTATTTCTGCGGGTGAACACGATTTAACTGAAAATATCATTCATATTGTGTTGGCACGTCTTCCAGACTCTCCAGCTGGTACACGTGGTATTTCTTTATTCATTGTTCCAAAATTCATCCCAACTGCTGATGGTGGTGTAGGCGAACGCAATCCTGTGACTTGCGGTTCTATTGAACACAAAATGGGGATCAGAGCATCTGCTACTGCCGTACTGAACTTTGATGCTGCAACGGGTTATCTGATTGGTGAAGTCAACAAAGGCTTACACGCAATGTTTACCTTCATGAATACGGCGCGTATCGGAACTGCTGTTCAAGGTTTAGCACATGCAGAACTTGCATTCCAAGGTGCATTACCTTATGCAAAAGAACGTATGTCAATGCGCGCACTCTCAGGTAAAAAAGAGCCTGAAAAAGTAGCTGACTCAATTATCCATCATGCTGATGTTCGCCGTATGCTTTTGACTCAAAAAGCGATTGCTGAAGGTGGCCGTGCAATGATCTATCATGCTGCACAACTTGCTGACAAAATGACTGATGCTTTAGCTCAAGGTGATCAAGCGAAGTTTGATGATTACGATGATAAACTAGGTTTCTACACACCAATTTTGAAAGGCTTCTTAACTGAGTTAGGCTTAGAAGCAGCAAACCACGGTATGCAAGTCTTTGGTGGCCATGGTTATATCAAAGAACATGGTATGGAGCAGATCGTTCGTGACGCGCGTATTTCAACGCTTTACGAAGGTACAACTGGTGTTCAAGCACTAGACTTAATCGGTCGTAAAGTACTGTTATCTTCTAAAGGTAAAGTCGTTCGTGACTATACAGCTGAAATCTTAAAATTCTGTGGCCAGCACGCACGCAATAAATACATGCGCCGTTTTGCTTGGGACTTAACTAAGATTTGTGCACAATGGAACGCATTAACTGTACGTATTATGCTTGCTGCACGCAAAGATCGCGACATCGTTTCAAGTGCTTCTGTGGATTACTTAATGTTCTCTGGTTATGCAATGATGGCATATTACTGGGCTCAACAAGCGGCAGTGGCATCAGCGAAGTTGGCATCAGGTGATGGTCAAGAAACTCCAGAATTCTACAAAGCGAAAATCAAAGTTGCAGATTTCTACTTTGAGCGTTTACTTCCTCGTGCTCAAGGTCATGCTGAATCTATGGTTAACCCTTCGAAAACTTTAATGTCTTTAGAAGCTGAACACTTCAGTTTTGATTACTAAGATTTCATAGAAAAAAGACCGCCAAGGCGGTCTTTTTTTATTGATCGAATAAACTATCTTACTTTAAGAATACGAAATTACATTTAGAGCAAGAATACAACAGTGGTATCTTGATCAAGCGATATAAATATTCCAAACGAGCTTTTATCAATATACAAAAAGGAAAATAATATGCATAAGACCTTGATCTCCCTCTCTTTACTCATTGCAGTCTTTTTCGCTACAAATAGCTTCGCTGAATCGGATATTAAACATCACCAAAAAACCACGACGTATTCAACAAAGAATTTGAATTACTCGACGAGTGGATCTGCTGAGGTCATTATTAATCGCCCTGTGAGTGAAGTCTTCAATATTTTAACCAATGTGAATCTCTGGCCAAAAATTAATTTGGGTGCAACTCAAGCCATCGAGCCTAAGAATATTCGCGTTCAAAAAGGTACGACTTTTAAAGAGTTTATTAGCAGCCCGATTCCAGGCATAAAAGATTGGAGTAATGAATGGCATGTGATTGAGTTTGAGAAAGATAAGAAGTTTGTTATCGCAACCATAGAGCAATTTGCTCAAGTCCCAATCCATTCAAAAATTACCTATGAATTTGATCGTATCAACGCCAATAGCACAGAATTTGAACGAAAAATTGAAGTAACTTTAGATGATAAATTTATTCAAGGCGCGACAAAACAAGAAGTTGAAGCCCTATATCGTTTTATTGGTTCTCAGTGGGAAATGGCCAATCATTTAAAAAAGTATGTTGAAGATCAACGCTCAAATTAAGGAATAAAAAAGCACCTGATTGAACAACCAATCAGGTGTTGTAAATTAATGCATATATTTTAATGCTCACGGTACTCTTTAATCTCTATTGGCTTATCTTTCACGAGTTCGACTGTTCCCTCATTCAAACCATTGAAATTTTTAAAATGAATTGAAACACCATTTTCATTTGCAAGTTTCACACCACTTGCAGCAACCGCGTTCTTCAGGTGATAAACCGCATCCGAGTTATCCCTGAGTTCTGCCGTTTGAAAATTGTCATTTGTTTTTAGCTCTAATGTTAAATCCATTGGTCCAGTAAAATGGATCACCTGTTCACCTTCAGCACGAGCAACTTGATCAACAGGCGCTGAAGCTTCAGCATTTAAATGCGCTGGTCTCTCTTGTTCTGACATTTGCTCACTATTTTTGTTTTTTATCAGCACAACCAACGAATGCCAATCCCAAGATTGAAGCCACTAGAACTAATTTCATTTTTATTACCTATCTTGATGAAAACCATTAAAAAAATCATCATTATTTTCACAGTAAAAAAGCGAAATAAATGTGGATTTAACAGTTTCGCTGTTAAAAATTACATTGGAGTTTAACTATAGAACTTACAGAAACTCCTCAAGCAATGAGTTCAAATATAAATGTCCTTGAGCAGTGCATGACAAACGGTTTGGATCATCTACCATTAATTTTCTGCCAATCAATGATTGAACTTGATCTTGGATTGATTGCAAAGATAAACCTGTACGAGCTTCATAATGTGAAGTTGGTACACCTTGATTAAGTCGAAGTGCATTCATCATAAATTCGAATGGCATTTCATCAGCTTCAATTTTCTTAAAATGCAAATGCTCTGCAGGGACTTTCGCTAGATAATCTTTCGGTAATCGTGTTTTTTGGTAACGATATACACCATCACTTAGCGTCACTTTAGCATGCGCACCAGCACCAATCGCTAAGTAATCGCCAAATTGCCAATAATTTAAATTATGTGCTGAGGGTTTTTCTTTACGCCAAGCCGACACTTCGTAGTTAGTAAAATCATTTTCGATTAAATAGGCCTCACCCTGTACCTGAATTTCTTCTAATACATCATCGACAGGCAATATAGGTTGAGTTCGAAAAAATACGGTATTGGGCTCAATGGTTAACTGATACCACGAGATATGTGTAGCACCGTGCTCCACGGCAAGTTTTAAGTCAAGTAATGCTTGTTCAAGCGTTTGTTCAGGTAAGCCGTGCATTAAATCGACATTAATTCGCTTAAAGCCTGCATCTTTCGCCAAACCAATTGCTGAAATTGCATCTTGGTTGGAATGAATACGCCCCAGTTTTTGAAGATGATTCGAGTTAAAGCTTTGGACACCTAAAGACAACCGATTGATCCCCGCCTTTAAATAATCTGCAAATGGATCATGTTCTACCGTTCCCGGGTTGGCTTCTAAGGTAATTTCACAATCATCCTCAAACGGAATCAAAGCGCTTAGCTGAGCAAATAGCCATTGATACCCTTGAGCAGAAATGAGAGAAGGAGTACCTCCACCTATGAACACGCTATGAATTTGACGACCCTGAGCAAAATTTATCTGTGTTTTGAAATCCTCAACCAATGCTTGTAAATATTCTTTCTCCAACGTCATGGACAATGCCCCATTGGGTACTGCATGCGAATTAAAGTCGCAATATGGACATTTACGCACACACCACGGCATATGAATATAAAGTGACAATGGAATATCTTGTGGATTCAAAGTAGCCAAACGTACAGCTCAAAACTTAAAAAACTTATTTTAACATGACTACACCATAACGCTCAGAACTGATTCAGTTTTTACTTTACACTCAATATAAAACAAGGACGTGGGTGCATTTATGTTTAAAGTCGCGAGCCAATTTTTATTCTTTATCCCTTTAGCGCTGGGGATCGGAATCGCAATGACCTTCCAAACTGCGATTAACACACAATTACGTGAATATTTATATTCTCCATTACAAGCTGCACTTTTATCATTTTTGATTGGTACAATAGTTCTCGCAATACTGGTTTTTTTTCAACAGACTGAAAAACCACAATTGAGCGAAATTGTACAAATTCCTTGGCATCTTTGGCTTGGCGGTTTTTTAGGTGTTTATGCCATCAGTATTAGTATTTATTCCGCACCTAAATTAGGTTTCTTAACCTTATCGGCATTAATTATTTTTGGACAGATTGTTATGTCCATGATAGTCGACCATTTTGGAATTTTAGGTACAGAAAAAATTGCCATTAATTGGCAGCGCATTTTGGGTGGCGTGGTGATTTTTATAGGTGTGCTTCTCACTTTACAACGCTAAACCTTCATTCTAAGCACATAAAAACGATGAGTAATTTTTGTGTCTAATGTGACTGCAACTTCCAACATCAGTTATGAATTAAAAAAACTATTTCATCTCATGATCCCAATCTTGATTACGCAATTTTCGCAAGCAGGATTAGGACTGATTGATACTATTATGGCAGGACATTTATCTGCATTAGACTTAGCGGCAATTGCTGTCGGGGTAGGTCTTTGGATTCCTGTCATGTTGCTATTTAGCGGTATTATGATTGCAACAACGCCGTTGGTTGCTGAAGCAAACGGTGCGAGGACTCCAGAGAAAATTGCCACTATTACACGACAAGCATTATGGGTAGCCTTAGTTCTCGGGATTATTGCTGGTCTAGTCTTACAGATTCTCCCCTATACCCTTCCCCTTCTTGGCGTTCCAGATTCACTTCACCCTAAAGCTGGCCTATTCTTACATGCGATTGGATTCGGTATGCCAGCGGTCACCATGTTTGCTGCACTACGAGGATACTCTGAGGCGATTGGTAATCCACGCCCAGTGACTGTGATCAGTTTAATGGCCTTAGTCGTACTTATTCCGCTTAATTTTGTGTTTATGTATGGTCTAGGTCCAATTCCTGCATTAGGAAGTGCTGGATGTGGATTTGCAACGGCAATTCTACAATGGCTGATGCTGATCACGTTGGCATTGTATATCTTGAATAATCAGGCATATCAAAAAACCCAACCCTTTAGTCATTTTGAAAAAATTGATCGCTACTGGTTAAAACGCATCCTTGCTTTAGGTTTCCCAATTGGCTTGGCTATTTTCTTTGAGGTCAGTATTTTCAGTACTGCAGCAATTGTATTGAGTCCATTGGGTGAAATTACGGTAGCAGCGCATCAGATCGCCATCTCCATTACGTCACAATTATTTATGATCCCGATGTCTCTCGCGATCGCACTTACCATCCGAGTGGGAACGTATTATGGTGAAAAGGATTACCAATCTATGCGTAAAGTCCAATGGTTGGGTTTAGCAACAGGTACTGTACTGGCTGTAATGACCATGGTTTTATTGTGGGTCTTCCGCCATCAAATTGTCGCGTTATATACCTCTGATGTATTGGTGACTCAAATTGCGGTTTACTTGGTGCTATTCGCTGTTGCTTACCAACTGATGGACGCTTGGCAAATCAGTGCTGCAGGATGTCTAAGAGGCATGCAAGATACGAAGGGTCCTATGTGGATTACTATGCTTGCCTATTGGGTGATTGCATTCCCTGTAGGCGTATATCTCTCTAGATTTACTAACATTGGTCCTGCGGGTGTATGGATTGGATTGATCGTGGGGTTAAGTATTGCCTGTGTACTCTTACTCGGACGTTTATATATGAATAATCAGCGACTTGAGCGTAGTCAATCATCATGAACAATAAATCCCGAATGCTCGGGATTTATTTTTTTATGCCAATCATTTACTTACAACTCATTAACAATTTCAAATATGCATCTTTTGATTTGTCGCCTATGATCAAATCAGAAGATGAAAATAATGAATCGAGGTTCTCAACTCATGGCAAACAAAGCGAGCTCTCCCGGCCGTCGTTTCATGAAACTCGCAGGTATGACTGCAAGTATTGCTACTAAAACCGTGTCCAACTCTATCCGCACCTTTAATGCAGATGATGATAAAAAAAACGAAGCACGCAGTAAGCTCTTTCAAGACATTGGTGTTCAAATTGCAGACACTCTTGGGGAAATGAAAGGTGCTGTAATGAAAGTTGGTCAAATTGCATCACAATACAAAGATATTTTCCCGCCTGAAGTCGCAAAGGCTATTGCTAAATTACAACGTCAAGCCCCTGCGATGCCCTTCCAGCAAATCAAGCAACAAGTTGAAAAAGAACTTGGTCAGCCACTGTTAGATGTTTTTAAAACATTTGATGAACAACCTTTTGCAGCAGCTTCGATTGGGCAAGTTCATAAAGCAACCTTAAAAAATGGCCAAGAAGTCGTTGTAAAAGTACAGTACCCAGGCGTAGATGAAGCATGCGAAAGCGATTTAAAACAAGTCCGCTTGGCTTTACGTTTGATGGGTGTATTAAAAGTCGATAAAAAATTACAAGATCGATTATTTGCAGAAATTCAAGACAGCTTACACGAAGAGCTCAACTATGAAATTGAAGCGCAAAATTTAGAGGTATTTAGAACCTTCCATCAAGCATTGGATTCTAAAATTATTATCCCACAAGTTTTCAAAGATTATTCCAGCAGACGAGTTCTTACATTGAGCTTAGAAGCAGGTGACAATATTGAAACCGCAAGCACTTGGCCGCTTGAAACACGTAACGAAATTGGTCGTCGACTAATTCAGGCTCTTGGCCATCAGATTTTCTATCTAAAACGCTTTCATTGTGATCCGCATCCTGGCAATTTTGCTTTCCGCTCAGATGGTAGTGTCATCATCTATGATTTTGGTGGTGTTAAAACCTTATCTGCTGAACTGGTGGATCGATTTAAAAAATTAGTTCGCGCTGGTCGTGCTGAAAATATCCAAGAGATTGAACAACATCTATTCGCGTTGGATGCTCTTGCTGAAACAGGAAAATTCCCTGAGGAACTTTACAAACAATGGTTAGAAGTGTTGCTCAGACCCCTTACCACTCAATACAATTTTGCTGAAAACTCATCTCATCATGATGGCGTCATTTTAGTGAAAAAATCACTTAAGTATTGGGATACATTTAAGCCCTCTCCAGACACATTAATGGTCAATCGTACGATTTCTGGACACTATTGGAATCTGATTAACTTAAAAGTCGATGACAATATCAATGATTTGTTTGAAACGCTCATTCCTAATTGAAAAATTAACAAGACCTTACAATGCTCATTGTTGTTATGTTATATTATAACAAAATATAAATAATTAGGAGTGTTTCCATGCGTCCCAATATTCATCCTGAATACCATGAAGTACTGTTTCATGATACCAACGCAGATCAGTATTTCATCATCGGTAGTACGATTCAGTCAAAGCAAACCAAAGAATATCAAGGGAAAACTTACCCCTATGTCACGCTAGATATTTCAAGTGCTTCGCACCCTTTCTATACTGGTGAAGTCCGTCAAGCTAATAATGAAGGACGTGTGGCAAGTTTCAATAAGCGTTTCGGTCGCTTTAAACGTAAATAATAAAATTTTCGACTCTCACTATTTTAAAGCCTAAATTTACTCCTCCAATTTAGGCTTTTTTTTATTCTTATCGTTATTTATGGGTTAAATAAAATTGAGTAAAGGAAAAACTCAAAACCAATCCCAAGAGTCCAATCATGATACTACTCACAACATACATCAGTGCCAAATTGTATTGCCCAGATTTTATCAATTGAAAAGTTTCCAAACCAAAACTTGAGAATGTTGTAAAACCACCTAATATGCCAACCATAAAAAATAGGCGAGCCTCATGTTGTAATACAGGATATTGTAAACTGAATGCAAAAAATCCCCCTGCTAGAACACAGCCCAAGATATTCACAATCCAAGTTGCCCATGGAAATTGATCTGCATTTTGCATGAACCACATACTGGTCATATATCGAAGTGTTGCACCAATCGCTCCACCACATGCTACCCATAACCAACTCATATTATGTCCGTTCTCGTGTATTGATCATATTTCCCCCTTAAAAAGTAACGAATTATTGTCTTGGATTCACGCGTTTTTTCGTTAAGATGTAGCAAATTTAAACGTGTAAGGACTCAATTATGGCTCAAGCATTATTGGAACAATTAAAAAATGGCGAAGCAAAATTTGCCGACGTAATTTCATTTATTGAAGCAGGTTATACACATACGCCAACCGCATTTAGTAATGGTCAACAATATAATGCCAGTAATGAAAATCAAGGGAGTGCTAAAGTTTTTTCCTTTGCCAAATTAAATGGTCTTTCTCAAGAACAAACATTACAGCTTTTTGCAGAACACTACGCTTCTGTTCTGGCGACACCTGAAGCATCAGATCATCAAAATATCCGTCAATTCATGATTCATGGATGGGATGGCATTAAATTTGAAGGAAATGCACTCACTGCGAAATAATCATAAATAAAGACTAGCGCTTGGCTAGTCTTTTTCAACAGTTTTATTTAGGTATTCAATTACACCTAATCCTGCTGCTCGACCTGTTGCAAAACATGCTGTAAGTAAATAACCACCTGTCGGGGCATCCCAATCCAACATCTCTCCACAGCAGAAAACAATTGGATTACTTTTCAACTGTAACTGTTTAGTCAAGGCAATTTCCCGTACACCACCTGCGCAGCTAATGGCTTCTTCAATGGGTCTAAAACCATCTAGTTTGATAGATAAATGTTTAATATGCTGAGCCATTTTCTCTGCAATCGCCCAATCATGCTTTGGGGTCAATTCACGTAATAAATTTGACTTTGCAGTGTCTAATCCCATTTTTCGCCAAATATTATTAATACTTTGCTTCTTAGCATTCTTAAGTTTAGAGATGATTTCATGCTCAGATAATTCTGGCAGTAAATCTAAATTTAAAACCATGGAATCTTGATATTGCAATTGTGTTCGAAGTGCCCGACCATGCTTATAGACCAACCCACTCTCCAAACCATAATGGGTGATCACGATATCACCCTTAGCTTTGGGCTGATGATCCACCCAAGCTTCAACTCGTTTGAGTGGCGAGCCAAATATAGGTTCCATATACGAAGACCAAGCTCTGACTACACCAGCATTACTCGGGGAAAACGCTTTTAACTCTTCTTTAGCCAACCATGACTGCCAAGCCCCATCACTACCCAACTGCGCCCATGACACAGCGCCACACGCCAATACAATCGCATCAAATTGCTCAGTTCGTATTGAATTGGATTGAGTATCAAAAACTGTCAGTTCATTTTGATTAAGCGCGGTAATTTGATGCCGATAATGAAAATTGACCTTGGTATCTACTAAACTTTTTAACCAAGCACGCAGTAATGGAGCTGCTTTCATTTCATTGGGAAATATACGACCAGAGCTTCCAACATAGGATTCAATCCCTAGGTTTTTCATCCAATTTCGAATCCAACGCGCATCCCATTTTTTTACCCAAGGTGCAAGCCATTCGGCATGATCATAACGACCAATAAATTGATCGATAGGTTCGGCATGAGAAATATTTAAACCTGTTTTACCTGCCATCAAAAATTTACGTGCAGCTGAAGGCTTTTGTTCAAAAATATGAACTTCAAATGCAGGATGAGCAGATAAAACTTCAGCAGCCATTAAACCTGCTGGACCTGCGCCTACGATTGCGATTCGCTTTGAATATTCCAAATTCATAGATTATTCGTTTGTTGATTTTCAGAAGAGATCGGCATTTGCCCTTGCAGAGGCATAAAGTGATCGAAGCGAGTTTGGTACGCTTCAGGTTTTTGAATAATCAACTGCTGGCATAATTCACCACGCTCTAGATACTTTACTTCAAAATGCGTTCTTGCCGAAGTTGAAGAGATTCGTTCTTTAACATAAGAAAGGTTCCAAACATTAAGCAGTTGTTGCTCTGCCTCGTCAATATATTCAGGAATATTGCTGGCTAAAGTGATCGTACCATTCGGTTGCAATCGAGACAGTAAAAATTCAAAAAAAGGCATATTCAACCAACGTTGCGCTGGATTATGAGGTTCAGGATTCGGATATAAAATAAAAAAATCTTCAACTTGCTGTGGAAATAGCGCATGTACGATCCAAGGGATTGCATCTGCATGTACAGGTCGCAAATTGGTTTGTCCCTCTAGTTGATGCTGTTTTTGCATCGCTAGAAATTTTTCTCTAGTTCGTTCAATCGCGATTAGTTGTCTTTGCGGATTTTGTTGCGCAAACAATAAAGCATGTTTACCTTTACCCGCCCCAATCTCAACACATAGTGGTTCAGCTAGAATCGGTAGAAAGTCGCGTGGCGCATGCATACGCTGTGCTTGAAATTGACGAATCGGCATAATCAGATCAAACTTATGAAAACGCGACAAGTCTAGCAACTCTAGATGCTTTTGCCTATTTTAGCTGTTTTATTTTACTAGGATTGATTTATGCCAAAAACATTTCCGTGCCCACGCTGTGGACAGCCTAGTCAATGGACTGGCAATGAATTTCGTCCATTTTGTTCTGAACGATGCAAACTTATCGATTTAGGGGCTTGGGCAAATGATGAATATCGCCTTCCGACACAGGATTCTCCTCAAGCTGATCAAGGGGAATATCATGAATAATGCCAACTTTGCTCAATATTAAAAGAATAATTCAATTATATTTACACAAACAAAAAATTAGCTTTTTTAAGAAAACTCAATAAATGTGATTTTATTTAAGTTTGTGTTGTGATATTGTGATAACAATCACATTAAAACAACAATTCTACTTTCATAAATACATGAGACTTTATAAATTCACATTCACACTCAGTATAATTTTAACTTGCCTAGGCCTCCTTTTTGCAGGTCTAGGCATTTATCAACATGATTTCGTCTTGATTTTAATCTCTGCACTATTTGTGTTAGCCGCTGCCCTTCTCTTTTGGGAATTGAATGACATCAATCGAGATCACTTTTTTCGTTTTTAATTAACCAGCTTTACCTGCCACAAACGGGTTAAACTTTTTCTCATAGCCAATGGTACTGATTGGACCATGCCCTGAAATAAACTGTGTTTCATCTGGCAAACTAAAACATTCTCTCTCAATGGAATCTAGCAACTGTTGATGATTTCCCTTGGGAAAATCTGTTCGACCAATTGAACCCTTGAAAAGAACATCGCCAGTCCATAACAAGCCATAGTTAGCATTATAGAACATGACGTGGCCAGGCGTATGACCGGGAGCGAATCGAACCTCAAAGGATTCATCCCCTAATTTTAAAGTTTCACCACCTTCAAGCCACTGATCAACCACAACAGGTTCAGGTATCGGAAACCCATATCGTGCTGAAACTTCCTGAATCATATCTAACCAAAATGCATCTTCTTTATGAGGACCAATTACTGGAATACCCCACTCTCTCGCCAATGCTCCGACCGCACCAGCATGATCAAGATGACCATGAGTTAACCATAGCTCCTTCACTGTTAAGTCTAACTCTTGCACAACTTGCATAATTTTTTCAGGCTCACCACCTGCATCAATTAACACAGCTTCTTTGGTCTCTTGATCCCAAACCAATGAACAATTTTGCTGAAATGCTGTCACAGGAATAATTTTAACTTGAAGCATAGGAACCTTTAAATTTACGCAGAATGTTGGAGGGTAATCTTGAGTGCATCCAGTTGAGCTTCTACTAAATCGACCAACAAATCAATATGTGCTGCATCAGTGTTTAACGCTGGAATATAGGCATAGTCTTTCCCGCCCGCTGTTTTAAAGGTTTCGGCATTTTCCACAGCCAACTCTTCTAAAGTCTCTAAGCAATCTGCTGAAAAAGCAGGGCTGAGAACATGGACAGATTGAACTCCTTGTTGTCCCCACTCAGTCAGCAACGCATCTGTATATGGCTTGACCCACTCTTGTTTACCGAATCGTGATTGGAAGCTGATAGCCCATTCATCGTCACGTAATCCCAGAGCCTCTGCGACTTTTTTCGCTGTAACCCTACAACGGTCGGCATATGGATCACCTTTATCTGCATAAGGCTGAGGAATCCCATGGAAAGACATTAATAATTTTTCCGCTTTACCGTGTTGCGCCTGAAAAACCTGAACACTCTTTGCCAAAGCCTGAATAAATTTTGGATGTTGATAATAATCGCGTATTAAACTTAAGCCAGGTAAATTTCTCTGCGTTAAAACCCATTTCGCCAATGCATCATACAAAGGTGCTGTAGATGTCGCTGAATATTGAGGAAAAAGTGGAAATAAAATGACGTGATCTTGCGGTGTCTGAGTAAGTTTTTTTAGAACCTCATGAATACTAGGATGACCATAAGTCATCGCAGGAACGACCTGAACATCAAAATCTGGATAATCTTGAATAACTTTTTGACGGATTAAATCTGTTTGCTTTAACAGAATTTCACGCATAGGTGAATCTTCATTCCACACCTGCGCATATGCTTCAGAAACATGCTTTGGTCGAAATGGTAAAACAAAACAATGTAAGATAATTTTCCACAAAAACGATGGAATCTCAATCACACGCTGATCAGATAAAAACTGTTTTAGAAAGGTTCGTACCGCAGGCACTGTCGGGGCATCTGGTGTTCCCAAGTTGGCAATAATTACGGTGATTTTCGGCTTTAACTCAGACATCTGATCCACATCAATTCACTGTTTAATTGAGAAATACTTTATCAGAGTCTAAGTAAATTCGGCGTGATTTTATGATTGCTTTTTAAAATGTGAATGAAAGAGAAAAACTATCATATGAACTTGATCTATTTATTCATGCATTTCCATAACATCCGCTGACGATCATCTCGTCCTACAGGAACGATCCATTCATTATTACGCATTTGTTGCTTGATGGTATGCAATGCACGTACATTAATCTGTGCTCTAGATACCATATGTGCCTTAGGAAGTTGCAATTGAGCATCGACCAGCCCCGTATCAGTCAAATACTGATTCAACACTTTAGAATAAAAATCTTCTGGTGTTGCTTGGGAAAATTGAGACTCAAGAACAGTATAAATTTCATGCCATCGCATGGAACGTATACAAATAATTTCTTTAAAATGACTATCAACATAGGCATGCATACGATAATCAAAACTGAATTGATCATCCCACTCTATTCTAGGCAAAGATAGAAAAGGATCGACTTCAGATTTGGCTTGTTCCATTTTTGCTTGTGCCAGCTGAGCTCTTAATCGATCAATCTCATCTTGTTTTGCTTGAATGCTTTGTGGTCTTACCCAACCCAAAACAGGGTAACGTTCAAGCATTTGAGGCATATGAGACCTGAGTGCTAGCTCTAATTCACGAGCACTTTTAAAAAATACGACCTGATCAACTTCTTTAATGATCTGTTGACGGAAATTTTGAAAGCGCTGTTGAAGATCCACTTCATGCTCTCGTAAATGCTCCTCACGCGATTCTGGCTGTTCATGCATAAATACAATAATGGGCTTTTGCTTAGTCACGGCATAGATATATTCCAAGTGCATGTAACTAATACCAGAGACAGATTGCTCACCATACTGGCTTCCTAAAAGCAGAAGTACATAATCACAATCATCAATTTGACGGCGTGCAAAAGCGGTTGTTACAGGTGTTCTTTGTTCTAAACCCCATGAAAAAAAACCCATACCGATCAGCGTTTGAGACACAACCATACGCTCTGGCTGCATCTCTTTACCAGAAGTTGTAATAAACACTTGGTAACGCTTATCTAGCATGCCTTAATCCAATCCTGCATCTAGGTAAAAATGCCTTACTCATAAGGCTTAAAATATATAGCTTGATATTGATCATTCTTCTTCGAATGTATCAGTTAAATTTTCAATTGACCATAGTATTTCATGCCCGATCATATTTTGAAGTACAGGCTGAAGTTCAAGCGCATTTCCGCCACTGACGACACAACGCAACTGCACTGATTTGTCATATGGTTGAGTAGCATTGAATTTATTTTTGATAAGGACTCTTGCTGTTTGGCGTGCAACAGCAAATCCTGAATCAACCAAAGTCAGTCGCTCTGTATAAAGATGCTCAATTGCTGATTTTAAAAATGGATAATGCGTACAACCCAACACCAAATAATCGGCTTGATCTTGCATGACGGGATCAAGTATCCGTTGTAATGTTGCAATACAGGCTTGCGAATTTTGTTGCCCTGCTTCCACGAAAGGAACCAAATCCAAACTGGTGACTTGATGAACTTTAACACCTAAAGGATCTGCAAAATTCTGCATTACATCCTTGATTAACTGGCCTCTAAAAGTCGCTGGAGTCGCCAATACAGCCACCACTTTAGACTGTGTCTGTAACACTGCAGGTTTTAACGCAGGAACCAACCCAATGATCGGAAATCGCTCACCATAATGTGTCCTTAAGTAATCCAGACTAAAAGCTGATGCCGTATTACACGCAACAACCGCAACTTTACATCCTTGACGATACAACCACTCAATTGCATGTGCTGTGAGCTGACGAATATCTTGATCTTCGCGCGGACCATAAGGGACATGAGCTGTATCTGCATAGTAAAGGATATGCTCATTGGGTAAATATTTTGCTATTTCCAATGCAACTGATAAACCACCAATCCCCGAGTCGAAAATCCCAATAGGGGCATGTTCAAGTGCATGAGGCATAGGCTCATTAGAGCTCGGTTGGGGTAAAATTGCAGACATCTCAACGACTACTTTTATAATGCTTAAATGAATGGGCTAAGCTTAAACCTCAAGTCCCTAATTGCAATAGCAGATTACCACTTTTTAAATTCAAAACTGATTCACCTTGCTCATTTTCGCTCAACTCCCCCATTTCAACTAAATGAAAAAAAGTTGATCGTTGTATCAATGCGTTGATGCCGAAACGCACATACACGTAAGGACGCATCTCTCCTTGAAAATCACGCATAAAGATTGGATGATCTTGATCCACAATAATGAGATCTTGAGTGGTCGTTGTTAGCTGTAGATAAGAAAGCCCTTGAATCTCGACTTGATCTACCTGATTGACCAATAAAGGTTCATCTTCGACTTCAATTTCGATTTGCTCAACGGGTGTTTTTAAGTAAAATTTGTTGTCTTCTTTCCACAGTACTGTCGAGAATAGGTCAATGAGGCTTTGTCTTTTAATCAATTGACCTTCGTGCCACCATTCACCATTCGCTTTTACTTTCAAATCCATTGAGCCACAATGCTTTGGGTTCCATTGTTCAAGAGGTGGGATTGACCTTTTGTGACTTGACTGTGCATCTTTTAGATATTGTACGATATTGATTAAGTTTTTATCATCAGGTACAAGTGAATCAGGCTGTGCTGTTATAGAATCATTTTGTTTTACCATGGTTTATGCCCTGCTGACGGAAAATAAAGCGACTCAGCCAATTGGCTTGATCAAGGTTTGAACCTATACTAGCGCAAAATATATAAAAGGTACGAGAGCAAAATTGTACCTGCAACTAAGAACACTCATGGCAGCACCGTCGGAATTATCGGTTGCCACCCTTTACTTTATGAGGAGTCCTTTATGGAACACATCGAACGTGAATCGATGGAGTTTGACGTTGTAATCGTTGGAGCGGGCCCTGCGGGTCTTTCAGCTGCGATCAAAATCCGTCAACTTGCAATTGAAAACAACCTCAACGATTTATCTGTATGTGTCGTTGAAAAAGGCTCTGAAGTAGGTGCGCATATTCTTTCTGGTGCTGTGCTTGAACCACGCGCTATTAATGAATTGTTCCCAAATTGGAAAGAAGAAGGTGCGCCTTTAAACGTACCTGTTACAGAAGATGAAACGTACTTCCTTCTTTCAGATCAAAAATCTCAAAAAATGCCTCATGCTTTTGTGCCTAAAACAATGCACAACGACGGTAACTATGTCATCTCTCTTGGTAACGTCGTACGCTGGTTAGGACAAAAAGCTGAAGAGCTTGAAGTATCCATTTTCCCGGGCTTCGCAGCAGCGGAAATTCTGTATCATGCTGATGGTACTGTAAAAGGTATCCAAACAGGTGATATGGGTATTGGTAAAGATGGTGAGCCAACACATAACTTTACCCCAGGCTATGAGCTCCATGCGAAATACACGTTATTCGCTGAAGGCTGCCGTGGTCATTTAGGTAAGCGCCTAATCGCTCAATTCGGCTTAGATAAAGATGCTGATCCTCAACATTACGGTATCGGTATTAAAGAACTTTGGGAAATTGATCCAGCGAAGCACAAACCAGGTAAAGTCATGCACGGTGCGGGTTGGCCTTTAACTGAAACTGGTTCATCTGGTGGTTGGTGGTTATATCACGCTGAAAATAACCAAGTATCATTGGGTATGATTGTCGACTTATCTTACCAAAACCCTCATATGTATCCATTCATGGAAATGCAACGTTGGAAAACACATCCATTAATTAAAGATGTATTGGAAGGCGGTAAACGTATTTCTTACGGTGCACGTGCAGTAGTTAAAGGTGGTTTTAACTCTCTTCCTAAATTTACCTTCCCAGGCGGAAGCTTAATTGGTGATGATGCTGGTTTCTTGAACTTTGCAAAAATTAAAGGTTCACACACTGCTATGAAATCAGGCATGTTATGTGGTGAAGCTGTATTTGAAGCAATTAAAGCTGGTGTAGAAAAAGGCGGCGACCTTGCAATTGCTCGTGTGACAGAAGGCGAAGATTTCTTTGCTAAAGAGTTAACGTCATATACAGAGAAATTTAACAACAGTTGGTTAAAAGAAGAGTTATATAATGCTCGTAACTTTGGCCCTGCAATGCATAAGTTTGGTACATTCTTCGGTGGTGCATTCAACTTTATCGATCAAAATGTATTTAAAGTTCCGTTCACTTTACGTGATTTGACACCTGACTACAGTGCTTTAAAAACTGTTGATGCTGTGAATTTCAAACCAAACTATCCAAAACCAGATGGTAAGCTTACATTTGACCGTTTATCTTCAGTGTTTGTTTCAAATACAGTACACGAAGAAAACCAGCCAGCGCATTTAAAATTAACTGATCCATCAATTCCAGTAAACGTTAACCTTCCTCAATGGGATGAGCCTGCTCAGCGCTACTGCCCTGCTGGCGTATACGAAATCATGGAAAATGATGATGGTTCTAAGCGTTTCCAAATTAATGCTGCGAACTGTGTTCACTGTAAGACTTGTGATATTAAAGATCCGTCACAAAACATTACTTGGGTTGTACCTGAGGGTGCGGGTGGTCCGAACTATCCGAATATGTAATCTCGTTTGAGATCAAAAAAAACCCGCGAAAGCGGGTTTTTTATTAAACTGCGATAAATACGAAAGTTTCCCCTTGAGCGATATAGTTTTATTCTTCACCATCAAAATACCAATATACTTCACCCCAGTCTTGTTCTGAAAGCATTGGTAAAATGTCATCTCTATCAAAATATTGACGCTCATTTGGTTGGGCTGGAGTCGTCCAATAACCTGTTTGTGGACATTTATCCCCACCTTTGATTTTAATTTTTTCTACTGAATCTTGTGTTTGTACTTTTTCTGATTGTGCTTTAGAAAAATCAACTAAATCTTTCGGATAAAATTGATGCTCTCGATAAGTTGTATCATCAATATCTAACAACCATGTAACAGCTGCCGCTTCCCATGACCAATAACCAAAATAACTGATACCTGATCTAATATCAGGTTGTGGATGTTGATCATGATAAGGTTCACGACGACTGGCTTCATACCAATCTTCTAAGTATTGCAACATCATCGCTGGACGTTTTTCAGGTGCAGCATCAAAAACTTTAATGAGCTTGCGATAAGGCAAATGTCGACGTGCATCATTCGGTGGTATGCCTCGATCTGTTACAAATGGAGCAACCAATCGCTCGATTAAGCCATCTTTTTCTTGTCCTTCAGGTGTTGCTTCTGTGTAGTCGATAATCGTCATAATTCGACTCATTTGATCTGCATACCCTGTCAGTAAACCAAAGCATATCAATCGTAAAGCAATATACCAATAATCTTCAGTTCCCAAGGAAATATGCCAGACATAACGTCCACCTGCATCAGGGCTTAAATTATAAAGATGACTCGTTTCAGCATATTCTTCTGCCCAATGAAGAAGATACGGGTAAAGTTCTTTTATAGAATTTAAATCTCCGCCTGCTGAATATTGTAAAGATATCAAGTTCAGAGCATCTTTTAATCTTTGATGACCAGATGCTATATATCCACCAAATTTAGAATCATTTTTATAATCGCTAAATCCATCAACAACTGTATATATACCATTAACAAACGTATCAAATCTCTTGTGATACATTTCTTGCTCAAGCAGCTTATCTCTAAATAAACTTGTATCTTTTACTTCTAAACTCAACCATTTTTGCCAATCTATTTCTTGATCATCTACTTGTGTTGACATTCTTTAATCTCTCCAACATCTCTTTTGGTAAAACAAATTCTAATTTAATACCGTGTGCAGTTACTGTCCGTGTACACTTAGGTTTATTTAAACCTATACATTTTTCATGATGATCGAATTTATCACCTGTAATCGTTACTAAACTACGATCATAAGGACATCGAATCGCAACAGTTTGACCTTTACCATTTTTAAATACTCTTTCAGTAGATGGTTTAAATTCAACTCGTCTCCAAGCTTCTATATCCTCTAATAATTTATTTTTATGTGAATTTATAAGTCCTGCTGTCCTAATTTTTTGTGAAACCCAACGGTATGACATTTGTATGCCATCACTTTTTGTATTGCCAACAGAACGCTTAACCTTATCATCTTGGTCTGATGCCATATAAACATCTAACCCTTTCTTAATACCATCATGGCTGCTTTAGGTATCATCAGTGTTCGCTGGCTCAGTGCATTTTGTCAGCTTATCTATATTTGATGCGATGTATCTTGGTTTCTACCAAACTGCGACGATGATAAACCAACCATTATTTTCATAGGTTTCTGCCTAAACCTAAGCAGTGAATTATTCGAAGTAACTCATTACGTTCTAGGAACTCAGTTTTATCTTTCCAAGGTTTGCATTTTTTCTTAGCGGAACTACTGCAGTAATTTTGTGCACCATTGAGTCTGAAGATCGAAACAAATCGAAATATTTCCACGATTAATTAAAACTTTTTATTGTAATTAGGCCAGTTGGATGTCGAATAGATTTTAGGTGTGGGCTTACTCGTCTCACAATTATATTGCTAAATTAAACCTAACAAACAACTTTGTGAAACAAAGCCGACCAAATATCCTATCTCATATATTGCCAAACATCAGGGTCTACATAGCTGCCATCAATATGATAGCCTTCCAGTTTAATTTTTTGTTCCTTAAATTTACGATCTTTTTCATTTTCCCTCCTTTCATCTAAAAAGGCTTGTTTTAACTGTTCTGCTGTCATTTCATCTGAGTTAGAAATAGCATTAAAACCAGTATATCTAAAATGCTCAAAACTGTATCTCAGCATATACTGTTCTTTTTTATCATCTTTATATGTTTTAGAAAGAGATATCCCCAAATTAATATTACTATTATATAAATTAAAATACATATGGCCATTAGTCAGATCCATCATTTCTTGCCACTCTTTAAAACTTAAAATATAGCTAGGGTCAATAACCTCTCCCATGTTTTGACTCATATATTTTAAATTATCTTTTTTATCTATACGTTCCGAATAAGGTAAAAAATACTGCTTCCAGTTTTTCTCACTCATTTGCTTCATAAGTTTTACATAAGCCTGATATGCATCTTCTCTAGTCGTATATTCATTAGCATGTAAACTAGCGGTTACATCCATAATCAAAACACCATCATTGCCCATTCGTGCAATTTGCGTCCCCATTACACTAATAACATTATCAATTTCAAAGTTACTTTGTTCAGTTACAATTTTAACCTGTCCCAGTTTGGGCGGTCTCCAATCTAGTGACAAAAAATTCATCCCCGCAGGTTGGCGGTCTATTGACGCATTACTATATTGAATAAAATCTTTTAATCCTTGCTGTCCAAAATGTAAAATAGCACTTTGTAGTGGCATGATTTCATTTCCTTTACTTTTCGTATTTGGAGTACAAGCCAATAATAGGCAACATATCGAAAATCCAAAAATTAAACTCAGATAATTTTTCATATTGAAACTTTTGTTAAAAAAATCGTTATTTTTTCCCTTCATTACTACTTGGATGTATTGCAAAGAGAAAGTTTGCTTTGCTCTGACTTCACCCCGTTATTGTTTTTAATTCCTGATGTAAAAAGGCACGCCTTTATCATCCAACATTAAACGGTGATATTTTTCCGCAGCCAAATTAATCTTAACTAAAGATCCGTTATAAAAAATTACTTAGGTTCCACCTGAGGGTGCAGGTAGTGTGAGCTATTCGAATATGTAATGTCTTTTTAAAAAAACCGCTAAAGAGCTCTTTCTCGTTAATTTATCAATCAATTTTTAAAGTTAATCGGTTAAAATTCAGATCATTGCCTTTGAATTCTATGTTTGAGAAAAATCTCATCACTACTTTCTTAGTATTTAGATTGATTGAAAATACATGTACATATATGTAATCTTGATTATTTTTTAGCTCTGTATTGATATATCTGATATTAAGATTATTAATGCAATTTGCATTTAAAATTAAGTCATTTTTGAAGTGATGCCTTGCATTAGGTGATAAAATCATCTCACTTGCAACTCCACCATCTAGATACACAACAATTTTACCAGGAGTACCCAATATACTCTTTGATAATCTATACATACCCCAATTAGAAGGACGACCATCTTTGAGAACATGCAATTGAAATGGTCCTAAATTTTTAGCACTATTTAAATTCTGACTTTCAGATACTTTAAATATCTCATTCAAAACAGTGCAGAAATTTTGATTATCTATCACAATAGCCTCACGATTTGATTCTTTAATTATATTTGATGCTGTAACATTTGAGTAAAAACAAAGTAGAGTTAGAAACATATATGTTAGAAATTTATTCATTTATATAGCCCCAATCTACTAACGGATCAACATCACCCACTCCCAAAACCCAATACTCTTCTTTTGTGGCATCATCACCTTCTCTCCAGATGATATCTTCTGAATTATAATAATGAGTCAAATTTCTTCCATAAAGTCTATGGACATAGTTTGGTTCATTATCTTTCATTATTTTTCCAAGCATTGATTTAGCAATACCAAGCTCGGGATATTGTGGATATTTAAATTTATTTAACGATGACTTTTGTAATTTTTCCCACCAAGAATATGGATTGACTGCAGGAATTGATATAGGACCGTACTTTACGAAACCTTTCCCATCTGGAATTATATCACCTAAGTTTTTTTTTAGAATTTTCTCAGCTTCTTTTGCACAAGTTGAATTCGTTAAAGCCCTATACTTTTTTTCAGAGGAATTATTTTCAATGTATTCTTGTTTTTCCTCATCAAAAATCATACTCAAGCTTTTTTTTCTAATCTGATTTACATCAAACATAATTTTTCTTGCACTATCTTCATTTATTTTAGCACGATATAAATAGCTAACTTCGGTTATAGGATAATCACAGGTTGATAAGTTGCCTATAATATTACTTCCATTAGCTGCAGGCCCAAAACTAAAAAATGTTAATACCTCTTGATTTTTCGTGATATAAAAAAATGCATGACCCCATTCGCCACTATTATTATTTTCAGGGAACTCTGATTTCAAATCGTGATGATTTTTACTTTTCAAAGCAAAGGTTCTTTTAGGTAAATAAGCCAATTCTGGCAAATTAGTCTCTGTTCCAATAACCACATAATATTCATCTAAGGCTACTTCAGATATGGGATTATCTAAATCAGTTTGATATTGTTTATTATTCATTTTAAATATCTACGTCCAAATTGAAATTTTCTTTTTCAGAAGTATAAATTCTCTTTGTTTTTCCTTCTCTGTCCGTAATACCTCTGATCAATTTACCATTTTTACCTGTTAGTACATATTTAGTATTCGTTAGAACCAACCCAAATTTGTTTTTTAAAATGAATTGATGCGAATAAATATCTGTAATAGGTAGTAACGGAATTTCATAACTTATAGAACTGGCCCCCACAAACTGATGCTGCCCTGCCTTAACCTCAAACTTACTTGCAGTCGTAGGAAATACCCCTGAAGCATTTATTTTTAGCTGTGAACCGCCTGCGGTCAGTACGACTTCTTTCGCACTCGTGATGTCGACATTTGCCTCCGTGGAAATAATCTGCACACCCTTTCTAGCAATCAGATCAGCACCATCCCCTTGAGCTTGAATCTCGATCTTACCTTTCCCTGCATACAGTCGTGCCCCTTCTTGCGCGGCAAATAAACTGATCTTTTTGCTGGCATGTCCGATGATGCTGTCTTGCGTGCTGGTGTTAATGCTTCCTTGTGCAATCTGGTTGATCTGCCCATCTGCAC
>NZ_JBWYIW010000011.1:0-117221 GCF_056779915.1 Acinetobacter sp. ANC_7513 | reverse complement strand
ACTTATTCTCAAAACTTAGATCCAACCTATTCAGCTAAACCCTTGTTTTTCAACAAGTTTTAATCAACATCACCGCCGATGGATGTGCATTATAGGCCATTTATTTTCTTACGCAACTACTTTTTCAATCTTTTCTATTTGTTTGTATAGTTAATAAACCAAATAAACATTAACTATATGTTTTTTATATATAATTTTTTATTTGTATGAACTTTTAACTCTTATCACTGTCTAAATAAGATAAAATCATTGCACTTAGTTCTCTTTTAAGCTGTTGTTCTGAAATAAGAAAATCATTGTTGCTTACAAACCTCATCATTGTGAACAAGGTACTATTAATAATCACAAAAGATTTATGCTTAAGTGTTTCGAAGTCCCAATGACGATAGAAACGATTAAATACATATAAACCAACTTCAAAAAAATGCTTTTCTAAAACCTTTGCTGCTTCGGAATTGTTGTAGCCATGCCAATGTTTGAGGACTTCAAAGAAGAAACCATTATCTTCTCTCATTACATCAAATCCGAATTGAAGACTAACATCGACTAAGGTTTTTAAATCCATTTCTTCTTGATTCATCGCCAGCGCTTTAAGTGACAAACCTAAGTTTTCACTCTTACGGCGTAACAATTCTAAAATTATCTGATCTTTATTTTCGAAATATTGATAGATAGAGCCGACGCTCACCCCTGATTTTTCAGATATTTTTGGCGTAGTGACTTGATCTAGGCCCATTTCAGAAATGCATATCAGAGTCGCTTCCAAAATACTATCGACTACCAGCTTTGCTCTTTGTTGTTGTGGTCTTTTTCTCATAGCTGCCATTCTAATAATGCGAATTGAATGCGAATAAATATTCATATTAATCTTTGATCAAACAATAACCAGATTAATTACACCATGTCAAATTTTAGCATTCCAAAACGTATGGCTTCATATGAGCGAATGAAGCGTAGCGATCTATTGTCCAAGCTTCTACACAAAATGACCGATCAAAACTTCATTCCAACTTATGCTGAATATTTAGAGTTAAATGAAAGTTTACATACGGGTGATGTGCCGATGGATCGCTTAATGGATTGGGTGATGACCAATCCACGCGAAAATCGAAAGCTTTTTGAAACAGCCTTATATCAAGGCTTAGATGCTCTTCCCAAACCAGTCCCTGAAATCAAAGCATTCTTTGATCTCGTGGAACAACAGCCTGTTTGGTTCGATCAAGAAAAAATTGATCGTGCAATTCAATTCACACATCGTTTAGGCTCGAATGTCACTTTTATTATGCGTGATCTCGCGCTAATGACTGGATATCAATACCCTGGCTTTAATCAACCTTTAATTTTAACAGGTGCTCTAAGCAAATATGCAGGCAAGCGCTTAGCAGAAACGCATAAATGGTGGCTAGATGTTACTAAGCCGAACGGATTTCAACGCTTTAATGATGGCTTTACTTCAACAATTTTTGTGCGTTTCATCCATTCTTTAGTTCGCTACCATCTAAAAAAATCTAAAGATTGGGACTGGGATATTTGGGGAATGCCGATTAACCAATATGATCAGGCAATGACAAATATTGCTTTCAGCGGTGTAATGCTTTTAGGTATTCGAGCAATCGGTATTTTTCCAACTAAAAGTGAAGTCGATGCGATTATGCATTTTTGGAAATATACAGGCTGGTTGATGGGTGTTGACGAACACTGGCTGATTGATAAAGAGTCTGAAGGCTGGAAATTATTGCAATGGATGAATTATGCTCATCCTCAAGTGGATGAAAGTAGTCGTCAGCTTGCAGTAAGCCTATCCAAAGAACCATTTGAACGCGAATATAAACATTTTAAACGTTTCATGCAGAAGAAAGCCTACCAGAATCACTTAGATGTTACCCAAATCTTTATGGGCCGTAAAAAAATGAAAAATTTAGGGCTTAAGCCTCGAATACTGCCGTGGTATCCACTGTATCTACTGACTAAAAATACTGTGATTTATGCTGGCGCAAAAAAAATACCAAAGCTTGATCTTTATTTACAGCGTAAAGGGCGATCACAACAAGAACGAGCTCTCGATTTATATCAAAATGCAGGAAAACAGCTGGCAAGTATGCATCAATAAATAAAAAACCGAGCTAAGGCTCGGTTTTTTGCAAGTATATTTTTAAGCCATTTTTAATGTTGCCTCTTGCTCAGCTCGAAGTGCTGATGGAGAACGTGCTAGATAATCCAAAGCTTGTTGAGTATTACCTTCTTGCACTGGATGAAACTTTGGACTAAACCAACGGATAGTAGCTAAAGTTAAATGACTGAAGGTAGGAATATGATCAGTCTTACGGCTAATTTTTTCCATTTGCATAATGAGTCTTAAAGTACCCATATGTCTAAACTTACCTGCATCTTTATCTTGTTTCAAAATTGTTTTGCCGCCTTCAATCCAAACCGCTGCCATAATAGGGAAGATGAACGACATCAAAGCATTTTTCGAAATTTGAAAATTAAACTCTGATTCAAACATATGTTTAAACAAATCATACGCAACCGTACGATGTTCAACTTCTTCAGCAAGATGCCAACGGAATAGATCAGCCATGATTGGATCGGCTTTATCCAATGAAGTATTGTCCAAGCTCCACTGCCCTGCCACACCAGTATAGTGCTCAATGGCTGCAATCACACCCAGTCGGAAGATTAACCAACGTTTTTCACCAACCACTTTTTTCATCATTTTGATACCTACTGGATTTTCTCCTAAAAGGATTTCAAAAAGATAATGCATGCGTTGAATGAACGGCTTTACATCTAATCCATGTTGATCAAAATAAACTTGTGCGTGTTGATGAGTACGACCATGAATCGCCTCTTGTTGAATAAAACCTTTCACGTCTGCTTTTAATTGTTCGTCTTTGACGAACGGTAAAGCTTTATTAAATACACGGCAAAACCAAAACTCACCCGCAGGCAAGATCATATGTGCTGTATTCAACATATGGGTGGAAACAGGGTCATTTTCAATCCAATGCTTTGGAATATGATTGAAATCAAATTTTACTTTACGACCATGTAGTTGATGAACTTGACTCATTGTTGTCATTTTATTATCCATTACATCTTTTTTATTATTTTTAAAATAATGATAACCTCATCACAATATCATTTAAGGACATTCATATTTTATGTCAGACAATTTTAAAGAAAACACCCATTTAGACGGCGATCTAAATGGGTGTTAGGCTTATTACGTCAAATAAACTGAATATGACTAGAACTTCATACTCACACGCGCCCAATAATTACGTCCTATATTATTAAATTGCTCATTCTGTGCAAAACCAAATCCAGCACTACCTGCTTTATTTAAGTGTTCCGTATAAACCTTATCCAGAACATTATCAATTCCAATACTCAAATCAACACCTTGATGAATTTGATAAGTACCATTTAAAGACAGCGTCGAGAAACCTGAACTCGTTTTAAAATCCTTACCTACAATATTACCTTGATTAATACTGACACGATCCTGCCCATCTACCACACGCCACAATAAACCTAAGTTAAAACGCTCTTGCACATATCTTAAATTTAAACGTGCTTCCAGCGGAGATATTTGAGGTAAAGGTTGATGATCAGTTGTGTTTTTTCCCCAAGCATACATCGCACTAAGATCTGCCTGAACAGCATTGGTAAATTGATAACCTACACCAGCTTCTGCCCCTGCGATTGTCGCATCGACATTTCTAGAATCAGCAGCATTTTTACCATGACCAGTCATTTTTGCTGGGTCATAATTCAATAATATGAAATCATTAATCAAACCGGCATAAGCTGATGCCCATGAACTGAGTGCCCCGTGATTATGTTGGTATCCAACATCCAACTGTAAGGTTTTTTCTGTTTCTAAATCCTTGAAGGTAGCAACAGCATTGCCTTGATAATCTGTCTTAAACAACTCCCAATAATCTGGTACGCGCTCTACATAGCCTAGACCAACATAGGTTTTAGCATCATGCTCTGGATGCTGATTTTCAAACCGTATAAAACCACTTGGTAATGTTTCCTGACGTTCTTGAACCATTTTTAAGTTTTTAATCTTAACTTGATCAACCCGAACACCTGTGACCAACTTATTATGATCATTGAATGGATATGATAATTCAGTGAACCCGCCATAAGATTGAAACTTCATATCCTCTGTTAGTGGAGTATTCATCATTGGCATGCTTGAATGATACATTCCACCAGCATGTTGATTATTCTGAGTATCAACACCCGTAATGAATATTGCTTTATCCCACTCCATCGTTGTGGCTAAACGTGCATTTAAAGTACGACGTGTCACATTCATAGCGCGATCTGCGCCATCGACATCACGTAAACTAAAATTATCCATCACATGATCATTAAAGTTGTAATTGACTTGCGCCTCAACTTTTTTGACTACCTCTGAGAGATTCTTTTTCTCAAATCTTAATCCCAAGCTCTCGCGGGCAAATTTAGAACCATCCATATCTCGCCCAGCATATACAGCCTCACCATCAGCCTTACCGCCAGTTAACTCGATCCATGTATCTGCATTAGGTATCCAGCCCAATGCTAAATCTGCATTCCATCGTTTCCAATCTGATGGTACGGTCGCCCCATTACCATCTTGATAACTATTTGAGACTGATCGGTTGCTATTGATTCGAATATATTTTTGTTCATCTCCTACCGCTGCCTCAATATTTTGGTCTAAACGCCCAAAAGAGCCCATTAATACACTTGCCTGACCTCGATAATTTTTTTCATCATTCAATTGTTCTGGGCGTCGCTCGAAAATCACAGTGGCTGCTGAACCTGTATTGGCGTACTGGACAGTTTGGGGACCTTTAATCACCGAGATTCGATCATAGCTCTCAGGTGAGATATACGAAGTCGGTGAATCCATACGACTCGGGCATGCGCCTAAATTTTCAGTTCCATCTGTTAGAATTTTGATTCGTGATCCATACATTCCACGAAAGGTCACATCACCATTCGTACCTGCACCACTATTTACGCTGCTAAACCCTACAATACTTTGTAAGTAATCTGCGCCATCCGACGCAGGAATAGGCTGAATGGGTTGCTTCGGGTTTGCCCGGACAATCAAGCCATTAGCATCATTACCTTGTAGAGCTGTAGCAACAATTGGCGCTAAGTTCGTCATGTGTGTATCAGGTGTTGGATTTGAAGCTGTAGATTGGACTTCAGCAAATGAAGTTTGCGCAATAAAGGCAATGGAAATCGCAGCCGCTAGTGGCTGTAAATAGAATTTTGTCTGAGCCATGATATATTCACTCAAAATTTAAATATGACAATGCTAGAGTCATTCAAGACCCTAAAAATAAAGACAATATTTAAGAAAAGAGTGGCGGTGCCCGACCTTGAGGTAAAAGGAATAAACGCTGTAAGTCGAAATAAATATGTTTGAACGCTTTTTGGAAGACGATCAAACGTATATTTAAACGTACAAAAACTTCTTTAACATTCAGCTCAGGTGGCAAAATCAAATTACCAAATACAGTACAGTATTGGCATTGATGGTTTGGGTCATGATGATCGTGCCCACTATGCGAGGATTCAACATAGCGCTTAGACTCATGATGTTCATGTAACGCATGTGAAGTGGAAACATGATGAGCATGATGAACGAGCGTTGTAATACTAGAATGATTAGGCTGTTCGAATAAGGCACGGGTGATCGTTTCGCAGACCGGCGCAATTTGATATTGCGCTGGAAGCAAAGGCTGAAGAAAAACAGCGATCTGTAATAATACTGCTGCGAAACTCAGCAGCAACCCATTGCGGAACAAATTGTCATTCCAAATAAAATTTGAGCAATTATAACAAAGCCCAATCGAAATTGGGCTTTATCAACATATTTAAAATTCTTAGAGAATTAACGCTTTACAGCAACTTTTTCTTTTTGACGCTGACGAACGACTTTTTCTACCTTTTCACGCGCTCTTTGGCGTTTTAAAGGAGATAAATAATCAACAAATAATTTTCCGTTCAGATGATCCATTTCGTGCTGGATACATACTGCCAAAAGACCATCAGCTTCTAATTCAAAAGCTTGCCCTTCTAAGTTAATTGCGTCAATTTTGACGCGTGACGGACGCTCAACTTTATCGTATATTTGTGGAACTGATAGACAACCCTCTTCATAAGGTTGGGTATCTTCAGTTAATGGGGTGACTTTAGGATTAATAAAAACCATCGGCTGATTTTTATCTTCAGACAAGTCCATGACGATAAGCTGAATATGATGATCAACTTGGGTTGCAGCTAGACCAATACCTGGTGCTTCATACATGGTTTCAAACATGTCTGCAGCAAGTTGACGAATTTCATCCGTCACTTCCTCTACAGGTTTGGCAATAGTACGCAAACGGGGATCAGGAAAACTTAAAATTGGTAATAAGGCCATGCTGCTCCTCACCGGCTATGCCATTGATCTTAAAAATTAAATGAAGTTAATGCTTCATCAAATAATACGTGTAATATGCGTATTATAGCGCAAATAGATACATAATTTTAGGAATTATGATAATGAAAAAGGTTTTCAATGGCATGGCTTTTTCACATGCTCTGGGGTTAAAGAAACACTGCCTTTCACTTGCAATTTGCATTAGTGCGGGCTTGTTTACCGCGCAAATGACACAAGCCAGTCCAAATGTAAGCCCACCATCGATTAAGGCCGGTGCTCCTCACGTTTATGTGGTCAAAAAAGGCGACACTTTGTGGGATATTTCAGGTAAATTTTTGCGCTCACCTTGGCGTTGGAAAGAAATTTGGGCATCCAACAAACATGTCAAAAATCCACACTGGATCTACCCGGGTGATCGCTTACTACTCTGTACATTAGACGGGCGCCCATTGATTGGTAAAGATGAAGGTGATGGTTGTGAAGGCGTTATTCGTCGTCATCTTGGTGCTATCAATCTAAAACCTCAAGTACGAGTTGAAAGCTTAGGGAATACCATTCCAATTATTCCCTTGGATGATATTCAACCTTGGCTAGAAAGAAGTATCATCGTTGCGCCTGATGCTTTGCAGAGCACACCTTATATTCTCGGTTCGGCAGATCGTCGTATCGTTGCTGGGGAAGGTCAAACAGTTTATGCACGTGGTCAAGGGATTAACCCTGGACAAAGCTACGGTGTTTATCGTGAAGCTGAACCGTATGTTTTCTTAGATGAAAAAGGGAAAAAATATACAGGTGCACTTGAACTGATTGAGGTAGCTACTGCAGTCGCTGTTGCCAACGAAAATGAAATTTCAACCTTAGAGCTTAAACAAAGTTTTAATGCCGAAGTTCGTCGCGGTGATTACGTTTTACCTAAATTTCAAAATGAATTACCAAGCCTCTTCTATCCAACGGCAACAACGGATATTCAGCCAGGCGGTCAAGTGATTCGTGTTATGGGTTCTATTGGTACAGCAGCTCAACATAGTGTTGTCACAATTAACCGAGGAAACGTTCACGGTGCAAAAAATGGTCACGTGTTAAGTATTTTCCAACAAGGCGAAGTGGTTAAAGATCCGAAGACCAAAGAAAATATTCAACTGCCTAATCAGCGTGTGGGCAATTTAATGATTTTTAAAACTTTCGATCAATTAAGTTACGCTTACGTACTAGACAGCGCACTTCCAATTAAAGTAGGTGCTGTATTAGAACCATCGCCAATGGTTGAAAATTAAAATTAGGTGCGGATATGTTGAACGAGATTAACGACCATCAGTTGGCTTATATTAAACTCTGGTATCTCGTTCAACATTCACTCAGTGCTTATCAAAAACTTGTTCAGCATTTTGGTTCAGCTCAAGATGCTGTACAGCAAAATCATCTACATCAATGGCATCAGCTCAACTTACATAAAAACCATATCGAGCGTGCATCTCAATTTTTCTCTGATCAACAGCAACAAGAATTTGAGCGAATTCTGTATCAAATTCATCAACATTCTGATTTTATGCTCACTGAGCAAGATCCAGACTATCCTCAGCAATTGATGCCCTATCATGACCGCCCCCCAATTTTATTTGGGAAAGGTAAAGCACAGCACTTGTCTGAAGCACAAATTGCCATTGTTGGAAGCCGTAAACCAAGTCCACATGGCAAACAAGTCGCATATGATTTTGCGTATTATCTGAGTGATCAAGGTTTTTATATCACGAGTGGATTAGCACAAGGGATTGATGAAGCAGCCCATCAAGGTGCTTTGCAACATGGCAGAACAATCGCCGTTATCGGTACAGGATTAGATTTAATTTACCCATCACAAAATCGCCCATTACATGATCAAATCTTGAAGCAGAACGGGACCATCATTTCTGAGTTTTTACCCGGTACAAAACCGCTTCAGCATAATTTTCCACGCAGAAATAGAATCGTAAGTGGCTTAAGTTTAGGGATATTGGTGGCCGAAGCTCAATTGGGCAGTGGTTCATTAATTACGGCCCAAGCTGCTGCAAATCAAGGTAAAACGACCTTTGCAATTCCAGGTCATATTTATAGTGAATTTCATCAAGGTTGCCATCAGTTGATTCGTGAAGGTGCCATCTTAGTTGATCATCCTGAGCAGATTATTGAAGATTTAGCCCTGCCGACTCAATGGCAGCATCATCAAGCATCACTGTCACGAAAAAACAATCCTAATGAATTCCAAAATGACGAAATAGCTCATTCAGTAGACCGTCCAAAGTTAAGTAAGCATGAGGATGATGAGCATTCGATTCCTATACATTTGTTAGCTGTATTTCAACAATTAGATTGGGTTGGTCGCGATCTCGATCAAATTGCAGCAACCCTTGATTTAGACACCGCGACACTCACCAGCCACTTGATGGAGTTAGAACTTTTAGGACGCTGTATTCAACAATCTGGGTTATACCTACGTTGCCGTAATTAAAATTAAGGTTCACAATAGTCTTTTCAATCAAGAGAATGGTGAACGCTTATGTTAACAACCTCAGTTGCTGAGGCTGCTCAATGTCTAAAACAAGGTCACGTTTTGGCTTATCCTACAGAAGCAGTATGGGGCTTAGGTTGCGACCCTTTTAATGAAAATGCTTTTAAAGAAATTTTAAGATTAAAACAACGTCCTATCGAAAAAGGGGTGATCTTATTGGCTGGTCAAGTCAGTCAGGTTGAACATTTATTATCAAAGCTTCCTCAAGACCGCCGTGATGCGGTGATTGAAAGTTGGTCACAAACATCTTATCAAGATCGCGCCACCACATGGCTTCTCCCAGCTGATGAGCAAATACCACTTTGGATTCGAGGCAAACATCCTAAGGTTGCTATCCGAGTCACCAACCATCCTCTTTGCATCGCACTGTGTAACGCATTTGATGGGTTCATTGTTTCAACCAGTGCAAATCCTGCTGGTTTAGACCCCGCTCGCTCATTGCAAGAAGTCAATCAGTACTTTGGTGCTGAATTAAATTATTTAAATGGAGATTTAGGCCTGAGCCAAGAACCTAGCCGAATATTAGATGCAGAAACAGGTGATGTCATTCGTGCTTAAAAAGCATGATATGCTGAGACTTAAAACTTATTATTTAAGACAAAAAAAAGCTCAGTCATAAAGGTATTGACTGAGCATATAAAAGGATGTGCTAATCACATCCAGAGGGTTCAGAAATTCATCTGTACAGAAAAAGAGTGTATTATCGCTTTCTCTGCAGTACGCATATTATGCTACAAAAAAAAATATTACACAATTACTAAGACTTATAGTTTCAAATCATCATTTTTCTTATAAGATTAATTATTAGTTCAATTGATATAATTAAGTACCTATTTTTAATTATTAATTTTACTTTTTAAAAAGCCTAATGATAGTTAATTTAGATCAATAAGCTTTTATAGATTTTAAGTATAATAAAAAAATAAATCGATTGTCTGTTTTTTAAACACTCTTAGCCTTTATGAATGAAGTTTTTTTTCTGTGCTAAAGCAATACCTATCAAAATCACGATTCCGCCTAAACTGTGATAAATCGTCCATGCTTCTTTTAACCAGACATAAGCAATAATAGCGGTAAAGATTGGCATTAAGTTCATAAAGATGCTGGTACGATTTGGGCCTAAATGTTGAACAGCCAACATCCATACTAACGGCGCAATAATCGAAGGGAAAATTCCCGCATATAACACACTCAAGCCGTTATCCAGATCAATTGCATCGAGCCCCAATACGGCAACGAATGGTAAGTGGTACAACACTGCAAAACCAATCTGAATATAAAGACTAATCATTAAAGGGAGCTCGAGTTGCCACTTTTTGAGAAATACACCATAAAAAGCATAGAAGAATACCGCGACGATCATAATCATGTCGCCCCAATGCCCACCCAGATGCATCAGTGTATCTAGACGCCCCTGACCGATGACATAAATCAGCCCGATAAATGATAAAATACTACCCACCACTGCAAATCGAGTTGGAAACTCTTTTAAAATCATCAGTGAAACAAAAATGGTGAAAATTGGAATAAAGGCATTAATTATGCCCATATTGGTTGCAGTCGTGTAATGTGCTGCGGTGTAAGCTAACCCCTGATAAAGCACCATACCAAATGCACTCAGCACTGCTAATTTCACTATATTTTGTCGTACCAAAGTACGCTGTTTGATGACTTTAGGCAGGATAAAGGGTGTTAAAATCAAAAAGGCAATAATCCAACGATAAAAACTAATACTGACAGGTGAAATATACTCTGCAACATATCGTGTAATGGCTATATTCAACGACCAAATCAATACAGCAATGACTG
The DNA here is from genome assembly GCF_056779915.1 of Acinetobacter sp. ANC_7513. Lineage (NCBI taxonomy): Bacteria > Pseudomonadati > Pseudomonadota > Gammaproteobacteria > Moraxellales > Moraxellaceae > Acinetobacter > Acinetobacter sp. ANC_7513. Next base: position 106,428 of record NZ_JBWYIW010000011.1, on the reverse strand, counting down.
GCAATGATAAAGCCCAGAGCAAATGCTTTTTTTCAAATGTCATATTTTCATCCTAATTTTTATTTAATCGTTAAGATCAAGTTTTCATCAATTTTTAGACTTTTTCATTCCATGAAACACACTCCCCCTTCATTGTTAATGACTGCAGAACAGCCATCTAAGTCTGAGATTTTTACTTAAAAAATTAAGTAGAGTGCTGTTCTATTTTAAAACACTTTTCACTTTTTTACAGGGATTCCTCTACAAAACAACACTAGAAGCTGTGTGTGAGCTATGAGATCGTAAATGCTTGAATTTTCCCATCAACGGGTTAACTGAATATTTTTTAATGTGCTTCATCGTGAATGTAAGTGCATTGAACCGAGCATATAAAAAGGATAAATTATGAAAAAACTTCTCATTGCATCACTATGCACTACAGCTGTTTTTCTAACCGCTTGTGATAAAAAGTCTAACGATCAATCCTCACCTACTGCCGCTGAAACGGTTCAAAGCAATACATTAAGTACCAATGTAAATGCAGATATTCAACATGATTTAGATTTACTGGATCAAATTTCAAATACAAAAGCTCAAGAGGCTTTGGCATTTCAAAACGAAGTGACACAAGCTGCGCAAAACAATAATAAAGCTGAATTAGACGCAGTGGTTGAGAAGATGGATAACTATGTGGATCAATTTAATGATGATCTGGACAAACTTGCGCTCAAAAGTACTGAAGGTGCATCTCTTCGAGATAAAATGAAAGAATCGAATGAGCTTGGATTGGACCTCGCAGAAGCAGGTGTTAAAGAAAAGCCTGATATGAATGAAATCACTGAACTACAAAAGAAAGCTGTTGAGTTACAACAAAGCTTGTTACAGGACATGCAGAATCTTAAAAACCAAGTCGGGACAAAATCTTAACTCATAAAGCAGGCCGTCAGGCCTGTTTTTTTTCACTGTAGACACCTTGGTGAGATCTATATGCCATGGTATTTTCAATCTACATATTTTAGGTACTTTATGATTAGGACATTGAAATGGCTTCAGTTTATAACATTCCAGTAAATAAAATTCAGGGGCAGCCTGTTGATTTATCACAATACGAAGGCAAAGTATTATTGATCGTGAATGTAGCGTCTAAATGTGGCCTTACACCTCAGTACGAAGGTCTGCAAAAACTCTATAGTGAAAAAAAACAACAAGGATTCGAAATTCTTGGTTTTCCTTCCAATGACTTTCTTGAACAAGAACCAGGAAGCAATGAAGAGATTGAACAATTTTGTTCAGTAAATTATCAAGTGGACTTCCCTCTTTTTGCGAAAGTTCCAGTGGTTGGGGAGAATAAACATCCGCTATATGAAACTTTAACAAACGCCATTCCAGAGCGTATTGGTGAGGGGCCTTGGTGGAAAGATCTGGTTGATTATGGTTTAACGCCTAATAATCCCCCTGAAGTATTATGGAATTTTGAGAAATTCTTAGTTTCAAAAACAGGGGAAGTCGTTGCTCGTTTTGCACCAGACATCACTGCAGATGATGCGCGTATTGTTGATGCAATTAATGCTGAACTGGCGAAATAATCTCATCAAGATCAAGTGACGATCTTGTCACTTGATTATTTCTTATTCAATTCAATAAATATCTTCATTAATCTGTCAAAATCATAAGTTACTCTTTCACATCAAAATTTTTGTTATTGCTTTGCAAATATTCAGATTTAACTCATATTTGTATCGTATCTTGGAATGAAGTGATTAACGATTTGGTTTTATTAATGAAAGTATTTCAAAGCATTATTACCCCTTTTGCATTATTTGGCTTCGGTCTCGTGATGTTAGGTTGTCAGCCGCAAACCCAACCCGATCAAGAAAATGAATCAACAGCAGCTAATGTTGAAGAATCTTCTCCTGCCCAAGTCACTGATCCAGCTGACTTAAAGTCAGGCAATATGTTTTACATTGTACGTGATGTGGCAGATGTACAGCTGAAAGCAGGTGGATATATTGAGCAAATTCAACAGCTACAATCTGATTTAGAACAAGCTGTAAATAATAAAGATCCACAAAAGTTAGATCAGTCAGTGCAAAGTTTGAAATCTCAATTACTAGGATTTAATGAGGCATTGACAGGACTTGACCTAAAAAGCCAAGAAATTTCCCAGATTCGTTCTAATATTTTAACGGCAAATCAAAATGTATTAGCTTCACCATTACTAAACGGCCAAGTGAATTTAAACAACATCGATTTTGCAGCTTTAGAAAAGCAAATGGGTAATATCCAAGGCGAAATGGTGAAATTAGCCAGTATGCTTTTGACTCAGTCCGGATCATCTACAAAAAATAATCAAGCCGAGGATTGATATACATTATTCTCACAAAATAGACATGGTGGAGTGAGGGATTTCTCTTTAATTTGGATCTTAAATAATTCAAATATCATGGAGTCGGCATGTCTACCTCACCCATCTATAATATAACTCCTATTACTTTTCGTTTAGATTTAAAAGATCCTTTCATCTTTACTGCTCATCATATTGATCACTACCCTGCTGGGAATGCTGAAATGGGACCAGTTCATCCTGCAATCAATCAAGAATTCAATATGTATTATGGTAGTGTTGTTCCCGGCTTTCCCGAACATCCACACACGGGTTTTGAAACCATTACTTTAGTGGAACAAGGTTATGTCGATCATTTTGATTCCTTGGGTAATGGTGGACGATATGCAGCGGGCGATGTGCAATGGCTAAGTACGGGAAATGGTGTTGAACATTGTGAAATGTTCCCGTTAATTCATCAGGATCGAGAGAACCCTTTTGAATTATTTCAAATTTGGTTTAACTCATCTCCAGAACAAAAAAAACAACCTGCTGATTATAAAATGTTTTGGCGTGAACAAATTCCACATGTGAAAGCGACTGATCACCAGTCTCGCAACATTGATGTACGAGTTATTTCTGGACAATATCAAAATCAAAATGCATTAAGTCGCCCACCACACTCTTGGGCAGCTGCAGCAGAAAATAAAGTGAATATATACTTAATTACTTTAGAAGCTGGCGCATACCTTGAAATTCCAGCTACCACCGCGACCTCCACTCGATTTGCTTACTTCTATCAGGGTTCAACTTTAAATATTGCTGATTCAACCATTCAATTCAAACATCTTGTAGAGCTTAAAGCTGACACCGAAATTCAAATTGAAGCAGGTGATCAAGAAGCGAGAATCTTATGGTTAGAAGGTGAACCGATTGGTGCACCAGTTGCAATGCGAGGGCCTTTTGTATTGAACAGCAAAGAAGAACTTGATGTTGCATTCAAACGATATCGTGAGACCCATTTTGGTGACTGGCCTTGGCCAAGCGATGCTCCAACGTTTTCACGTGAAACACCTCGTTTTGCCAGCTATGAAGGTGGTAAACGCAAGGAATATCCTGAACAAATGAGTTCAGATGGGGCTTAACAAGGTTTAAATATTACAGTATTCATCTTTGCCCAATGCTCGTTTAATATCCTGTTCAAAACGCGCATTGGGAAAAGGATAACGTTGAGGCAAATACAAGGTAAATCTTGTCAATGTAGGTGATAAGTTTTCTACAGTTGCCTTATGAACATATTCACCACGTTCTGTTCGAGCAAATAGGGTTGCCATTTCAATATGCTCTTCAAGCTTATTTTCAGTAAAGACTAAATCATCATCACGTGTGAAACCGATACATCGACGATATGCTTGTCTCAGATTTTGAAATACGCTGAGATAATCCAACTCGATTTCAGCACTTAAACCATTTTTATACGAGTTGGCAACCAAGGCCGCTTCAGTAGGTTCATTGGGCTGACTTAAATAATAATTTTGACATGCGGTGAGCTGACTGAAGGTGAATATGCTTAGCGCGATAATTAGACTTTGACCATACATTATTTTATTTGAATTTATTAGACTTATACCTGAATTGTAGCAAAGTCTAAGCCGTGATTTAATTCAGCTTTATACTTTTAATGTAATTGAACCATGCAACTGATCATCTTCACTGGAGTTCAAGCTTCGGGCAAATCAAGCTACTATCTTTTACATTTGGCACATTCACATTTAAGAATTAACTTAGACATGCTAAAAACTCGCCATCGGGAAAACATGATCTTTGAAGCATGTCTAGCCTCTAAAACCAAAACGGTGATCGACAATACCAATCCAACCAAAGCAGACCGTGCTCGTTATATTCAACGTGCTAAATCAGCAGGCTTTGAAGTGATTTCATATTACTTTGAAACAGATTTGAAAAGTACGCTAGAACGCAATCGTCAACGAAGCGGTAAAGCCAATATTCCTGAAGTCGGTGTTCGAGCAACATATAAGAAGTTAGAAGTACCTGATTTTGAGGAAGGGTTTGATGAAATACATCATATTAAAATAAAAGGTGCAGGTGAATATCACCATTTAATTTTAGACTCCAAACAATAAAGCGACCCGAGGATCGCTTTATTTCAAAGACTCTATTGTTTCACCACCACTAATTTTTTTTGTACAAATTCATGAAAACCTAAATCTGCCAGTTCATGACCATAACCAGAATTCTTTATGCCACCAAATGGTAATTCTGGAGCAGTATCCGTTAACCAATTGATCCACACCATTCCTGTTTCAATTCTCGAAGCTAATTTTTTTGCACGTTCTATGTCTTGAGAGTGAATGACACCTCCAAGACCATAATTAGAGTCATTGGCGATTTCAACGATCTCATCCTCATTTTCCGCAACATAAATCTGAGCAACTGGCCCAAAGAATTCTTCGTACCAAGCTTCATTATCTCGACTAATATTTTCTAAAATTGTCGGCTCATAGAAATAACCATCATGTTCAATTGCTTTGCCACCGATAACCAAAGTTGCACCCTGCTGAACTGCTTTATCCACTTGTTTAATCAAGTTTTTAAGCGCACTTTCCGATGAGAGTGGTCCCAATGTTGTACTACGGTCTAATGGGTCGCCAATTTTGAGTGCTTTAAATGCTTCAACCAAACCTATTCTAAACTGATCAGCGATGTCTTTATGCAAAATAAATCGTTTTGCTGCAGTACACACCTGCCCTGTATTATTTACACGCGCTTTACAACCAATCTCAATCGCTTTATTTAAGTCCGCATCATCCAACACAATAAAGACATCATTCCCACCCAATTCAAGCGTAGACTTTTTAATGTGTTTGCCTGCTTGCGCAGCGACCGCACTACCTGCTCCTTCTGAACCAGTTAATGCAACACCGCGCACACGTTTGTCTGCAATAATATCTGCGACTTGATCGGTATTGATAAATAGATTGGTCCAAACACCTTTAGGTGCTCCTGCCTCTAACACAAGATTTTCAAATGCTTCTGCACATTGCGGAACGATACCTGCATGTTTGGCCAATACAGGATTTCCAATACCACAGTTTGGTGCAAATACACGGACCAATTGATAAAATGGGAAATTCCATGGTTCGACAGCCATGATAATACCTAATGGATGATGTTCCACCCAAGCTTCACCTAACTCAGTTTTATAGGGGACTGATTTCAGAAATTGTTCGGTATTTTTTGCATAGTACTCAGCAATTTGAGCACAAGATTCTATTTCACTTTCACTTTGCTCAATGAGCTTACCCATATCTAAAGTAATGAGCTTGGCTAATTCACTCTTTTTTTCTCTAAATAATTCTGCCAAACGTTGTAAAACTTTTACGCGCTCATCTACATTTTTGACCCATTCCGATTTAAGAATAGATTCGGCTGAATCCAAAGCACGATCAATATCTTGTTGTTGGTGTGATGGATATTCTTTGTATACAGTATTGGTAAATGGGTTAATGGATTGATAACTCATAATTCTTCCCTTCATGCCAATAAATTTATTAATGCTTTGGATCAAAACAATCCTTCATTATCAAACATGAAAATAATTTATTACCCTCATGCTTACTTATCCAAGCTATCATTAAAATCTTTGAAAAAGGATGAATATTACACAATCTCTCAGTCTGTTACTTAACTATTGAATTTCAGATAACATTCATAAAAAAACCACCCTTACAGGTGGTTTTTCAATCTTGAACTGTCTTTTATTGAGCGAGGTTTTTGATTTGATTTAGCATTATGAAATTAATTTTTTTTCTCAGAAAACGAATTAGTGATTTTAAATCATGTGTTTTTCTAAAAAAGTTCGGATTTTCAATTAACTGATACATGAAATAAAATGCTAGAAAAAACTTAGAAATATCTGAAATGAAATGTAAATTTCCTTGTGTCAAATTAGATATTGCTAAACACATAAAAAAAACTAACTGTAACATTAGTACAATTATTGAAATTATTTTTATGACAGGATTATCCACAATAGAATCATTGATTGTTTTCATTGTAAAACCCTTAACTTATTATCAGTAAATTATGTTTAGCACAAGTTTTTCAAACTTACAATAACCCATAAAAAAACCACCCTTTCGGGTGGTTTTTCAATCTCGAACCCTCTCTTATTGAGCGCGGTTTTTGATTTTGCGGATGGTTTCCAACTGTGCAGCTGTTTCTGCAAGCGCAGCCAAAGCAGCAGCAGCGTCCAAATCGCTCTTTTGATTTGCTAACAAAGTTTCAGCATTTTTACGTGCTTCAACGATTGCAGCTTCATCTAAATTTTCTGCACGGACTGCAGTATCTGCAAGAACCGTAACAACGTGCGGTTGAACTTCAAGAACACCACCAGATACATAGATTAATTCTTCTGTACCATTCTCCAACTGAACGCGAATCGCGCCCGGTTGAAGTAAAGTTACTAGTGGAGCATGGCCAGGCATAATACCTAACTCACCACCAGCACCTTTAGCAATTAGCATAGTTACAGTGCCTGAGTACAAAGACTCTTTAACACTTACAACGTCACATTGCATAGTCGCCATGAGAACCTCCTAAATTAGGTAGCTAATTAAAGTTTCTCGGCTTTAGCAATAACTTCGTCAATACCACCAACCATATAGAACGCTTGTTCTGGGATGTGATCGTATTCACCAGCTAGAAGACCTTTAAAGCCACGAATAGTTTCTTTAAGCGGTACAAGTTTACCAGGAGCACCAGTAAACACTTCTGCTACGTGGAACGGTTGAGAGAAGAAACGTTGGATCTTACGTGCACGGTATACAGTAAGCTTGTCTTCTTCTGACAATTCGTCCATACCAAGAATTGCGATAATGTCTTTCAATTCTTTATAACGTTGAAGAACGTTTTGAACTGAACGAGCGATTTCGTAATGCTCAGTACCAACAACTAATGGATCTAATTGACGTGAAGTAGAGTCAAGTGGATCGATCGCAGGGTAAATACCTTGTGAAGCGATGTCACGGCTCAATACAACTGTCGCATCTAAGTGAGCGAACGTAGTCGCTGGAGATGGATCCGTTAAGTCATCGGCAGGTACGTATACAGCTTGGATAGATGTAATCGAACCAGACTTAGTAGAAGTAATACGTTCTTGAAGAACACCCATCTCTTCTGCGAGTGTCGGTTGGTAACCTACTGCAGATGGCATACGGCCTAGAAGTGCTGATACTTCAGTACCTGCTAGTGTATAACGGTAGATGTTGTCTACGAACAATAATACGTCACGGCCTTTACCGTTTTCGTCTTTTTGATCACGGAAGTACTCAGCCATAGTAAGACCAGTTAACGCTACGCGTAAACGGTTACCTGGTGGCTCGTTCATCTGACCGTAAACCATTGCTACTTTGTCAAGAACGTTAGAGTCTTTCATCTCGTGATAGAAGTCGTTACCTTCACGAGTACGCTCACCAACACCAGCGAATACAGATAAACCTGAGTGCGCTTTAGCGATGTTGTTGATCAACTCCATCATGTTTACAGTTTTACCAACACCGGCACCACCGAACAGACCAACTTTACCACCTTTAGCGAACGGGCAAAGTAAGTCAATGACTTTAATACCAGTTTCTAAAAGGTCAGTAGAAGCAGCTTGTTCTGCATAAGAAGGCGCTTGACGGTGAATCGGTAAACGCTCTTCAGTTGCAACAGGACCAGCTTCATCGATCGGGCGACCAAGAACGTCCATGATACGACCAAGCGTCGCTGGACCAACTGGTACAGAGATCGGAGCGTTAGTGTTAGTTACGTTCAAACCACGCTTAAGACCTTCTGTAGATCCCATCGCAATTGTACGTACAACGCCGTCACCAAGTTGTTGCTGAACTTCTAATGTAGTTTCAGTGCCATCAACCTGAAGAGCGTCATAGATCTTAGGAACACTGTTGCGTTCAAACTCGACGTCGATAACCGCGCCGATGATCTGAATGATACGACCGCTACTCATTGCTGTCTCCTCAATTCAAAATAATGTTAAACGGCAGCGGCACCACCAACGATCTCAGAAATTTCCTGAGTAATCGCGGCTTGACGCAGCTTGTTATAAATAAGTTGTAGGTTCTTGATCAATTCACCCGCGTTATCCGTTGCAGCTTTCATTGCAACCATACGAGCAGATTGCTCACACGCGATGTTTTCGATCACACCTTGGTATACCACAGACTCGATATAACGAACCAATAAACCATTTAAAAGCTCTTCAGCTTCTGGTTCATAAATATAATCCCAACCGTATTGGCGGTTAAGAGTCTTGTCATCTTCAGCAGCTGCTAAAGGAACAAGTTGTTCGATTTTTTGATTTTGAGTCATGGCATTCACAAAGCCGTTAGACACCAAATAAATGCGATCTAATTCGCCTTTATCGTATGCATCCAACATGACTTGTACAGAACCAGACAACTGTTCAAGACTTGGAGTGTCACCCACTTGAGTGGTTGCACCAAGTACTTTACCGCCGTAGTTTTTAAAAAACGAAACCGCTTTTTGACCAATCAAAGCAAATTGAACTTCAATTGACTGCTCTTGTTGCTGTTGAACGTGTTTTACCACTTTCTTGAACAAGTTAATGTTCAAACCACCAGCAAGACCGCGATCTGATGACACGATGATATAGCCAACGCGCTTAACTGGGCGTTCAACCATATAACGATGTTTATATTCAGGGTTCGCTTGTACTAAATGAGCAATTACACGGTGCATATTTTCGGCATACGGACGGCCCTGAGCCATGCGCTCTTGCGCACGACGCATCTTAGAAGCTGCTACCATCTGCATCGCGCGAGTAATTTTCTGCGTGCTTTTGATACTAGCTACTTTGGCGCGAATTTCTTTTAAATTTGCCATACGCTTAACCTAGTATTCGAAGGCCCTTTCGAGCCCTCGAAGGTTGATTCCGTGAACCAAACCGACACTAAATTTCAACAGTTTGAAAATTAGTAAGTTTGAGTCGCTTTAAAGCTTTCAATACCAGCTTTGAATGCTGCTTCGATGTCTTTGTTCCAATCACCAGTTTCATCGATCTGTTGCATTAACGCAGCATGTTCAGAACGGAAGTAAGAAATTAATGCAGCATCAAAGTCTACAATTTTCTTCACTTCTACGTCAGCCATGTAGCCTTCGTTAGATGCATATACAGACACAGCTTGGTCAGCAATTGAATATGGAGCATATTGTTTTTGCTTCATTAATTCAGTTACACGTTGACCATGCTCAAGTTGCTTACGAGTTGCTTCATCAAGGTCAGAAGCGAACTGAGCAAACGCAGCCAATTCACGATATTGTGCTAAAGCAGTACGGATACCACCAGACAATTTTTTGATGATCTTAGTTTGAGCAGAACCACCAACACGAGATACAGAGATACCCGCGTTCACAGCAGGACGAATACCTGCGTTGAATAATGATGTTTCTAAGAAGATCTGACCATCAGTAATCGAAATTACGTTCGTTGGTACGAATGCAGATACGTCACCCGCTTGAGTTTCAATAATCGGTAATGCAGTTAATGAACCAGTTTGGCCTTTAACTTCACCGTTAGTGAATTTCTCAACATAGTCAGCAGATACACGAGAAGCACGTTCAAGTAGACGACTATGAAGATAGAATACGTCACCTGGATACGCTTCACGACCTGGTGGACGGCGTAAAAGCAATGAAATTTGACGATACGCAACTGCTTGTTTAGATAAGTCATCATAAATGATTAACGCATCTTCACCGCGGTCACGGAAGTATTCGCCCATTGTACAGCCAGAGTACGGAGCAAGGAAAAGCATTGCTGCTGGATCCGCTGCCGCAGCTGCTACAACAGTCGTATACGCCATAGCGCCAGTTTCTTCTAACTTACGTACAACGTTTGCGATAGTTGATTGTTTTTGACCAACTGCAACGTAAATACATTTAATGCCAGAATTCTTCTGTGCGATGATCGCATCGATCGCCATTGCTGTTTTACCAGTTTGACGGTCACCGATGATTAATTCACGTTGGCCACGACCAACTGGAATCATTGTATCAACTGATTTATAACCAGTTTGTACAGGCTCATCTACCGATTGACGCCAAATTACGCCTGGTGCAACTTTTTCAACTGCATCAGATAATTTTGCATCAATTGGGCCTTTACCATCAATTGGGTTACCCAAAGCATCTACTACACGGCCTAAAAGTTCTGGACCAACCGGAACTTCTAATACACGACCTGTGCAACGAGCTTTTTGACCTTCTTGAAGGCTTAAGTAGTTACCTAAAACAACGACGCCCACTGAATCCTGTTCTAGGTTCAGTGCCATACCGTATAAGCCGCCGTCGAATTCGATCATTTCACCGTACATTGCATCAGCAAGGCCGTGAATACGCACAATACCGTCGGAAACCATAACAATGGTTCCTTCGTTCTTAGCGGTCGCGCTGGTGTCCAGATCGCCGATACGCTGTTTAATGAGCGCACTGATCTCGGATGGATTCAGTTGTTGCATTGCGCTATACCTCAATCTTTATTAAGTTCAGTCTTCTTTTTACGCAATTATGCAAGAAGACGAGTCCGCATTTTTTCAAGCTTATTAAGCGCAGAATCATCTATCACTTGGTCGCCTGCACGAATAACAACACCCGCGATTAACGCTGGGTTAACTTCTACTGAAACATTTACAGCTGCGTTGAAACGTTTCTCTAACGCAGATGCAAGTAATTGCTCTTGTTCAGCAGAAAGTGGTAATGCAGATTCAATCACGACATCTACCACATTGTTATTTTGTGATTTAAGAAGTTCGTACTCTGCTTCAATCTCAGGTAACAAAGTTAAACGATCATTTTCAGCCAAAAGTGTCAAAAAGTTAGACACTTCAGCAGTTTGATCTGCACCTAAAACCTTAGCAAATAAACTTACTTGCTCCACAGGAGTAAGCTCAGGGCGACTCAAGTAAGCGGAAAATGCTTCATCTTGCACCGCAGCACTAAGCACTTGTAACACATTTGACCAATTGTCAGTTGCACCTTGCTCAGAAGCGAAAGCAAATGCTGCTTTAGCGTACGGGCGTGCTAACGTCAAGAGTTCAGCCATAATCGCCTCGCTTAAAGTTTAGCAGCCAGCTGAGTAAGCATGGCATTGTGAGCTGCTTCATCAACTTGTTGGTTCAGAATTTTCTCTGCACCAGCAACAGCAAGAGCTGCAACTTGTTGACGTAATTCTTCACGAGCAGCATTGATCTCTGTGTCAACAGCTTCTTTCGCTTGTTGACGAATACGCTCACCTTCAGCAGATGCTTGAGTACGAGCTTCTTCAACCAATTGAGCCGCACGACGGTTCGCTTGTTCGATCAATTGAGCCGCTTGTGCTTTCGCTGCATCTAATTCAGCTTTAACTTGAGCTTGCGCATCTGCAAGATCAGCTTTCGCCTTTTCAGCTGCATTTAAGCCATCAGCAATTTTACGCTGACGCTCACTAATCGCATTGATTAGTGGAGGCCAAACGAATTTCATACAGAATGCGACAAAGATCGCAAACGCAATCGCTTGACCAAACAGAGTATAGTTAATATTCATTGCTATTCCTCAAATAGTTGATTTCGGAATTTAGCTAATTAACCTACTAGGCCGATGAACGGATTTGCAAAGATAATGAACAAACCAATACCAACACCGATCATAGGCACAGCATCAAGAAGACCCGCGATTAAGAACATACGAGTTTGAAGTTGTGGAGCCAATTCTGGTTGACGAGCAACAGCTTCAAGGAAGCGACCACCTAAAAGACCAAAACCGATCGCAGTACCTAAAGCACCGAACGCGATTAAAAGAGCAGCTGCAACAGCAGATAAGCCAACTACTAAATCCATGAAAAAATCCTCAGAGGTTGAGTTTAAATCAAACAAAAAAACTTTAGCCCAACTACATAGTGTAGTCGAGCAAATATTAATTAATGCTTCTCGCTAGCCATACTCATATACACGATCGTTAACATCATGAAGATGAATGCTTGTAACGTGATAACAAGAATATGGAAGATTGCCCAAGGCACAGACAACGCCCATTGAATCCAGAACGGTAATAATGCGATCAAAATGAAGATCAATTCACCCGCATACATGTTACCGAACAAACGGAGAGCCAATGAAATTGGACGCGCGATAAAAGTTACTAATTCAAGAAGAATATTTACTGGAATTAATAATGCTTTTAAAAATGGGTTACTTGGATTGAATGGGTTAAGCGCAAATTCTGCACCGAAACCGACTAGACCTTTTTCACGGATACTATAGAAAATAGTTAACGCAAATACTGATAACGCCATACCAAGGGTTACGTTAGGGTCAGTAGAAGGAACGATTTTGAAGTAAACATGATGCGGGTCGATACCGAATAGCCCACCAATTATGTGTTGAGCTGTATAAGGAATCCAGTCAACAGGGATAAGGTCCATCAAGTTCATGAGGAAAATCCACACGAAGATGGTAAGAGCTAGAGGCGCGATTAAACGTGATTTACCATGAAAGGTATCACGAACACTTGAGTCAACAAACTCAACGATCATTTCAATTGCAGCCTGGAACTTGGTCGGAACACCAGAGTTTGCAGCTTTCGCTACTAACCAGAACAACAAACAGAAAATGACGCCAAGGCCGATTGACCAACCCATAGAATCCAAGTGAATAGCAGTGAACCCCATCTCTTTCGCTTCTTCAGCAGTCTCAGCTAACTTCCACGTACCATCTGGTGCTTTACCATAGGTCATGTTCGTTAAGTGATGCTGAATATACTCAGACGAGGTAAGGGTATGTTCTTCAGCAGCCATAAATCACACCTGGTTAATGTCAAATACAAATTAGAGTTAACGAATATCGCGTGCTGCTTGATATCTCGTTAAACATCTAAAAAACTTTTCAATTTTTCGTTGCAATTCAACTCATTTTGATAGACGCGACGCCCAAAAAGGTGCGACCCACGACATGGTCTGAACGAGTATGAAACCACAAAACAATGCGACCGCTGACAACGGTTTCACATTGATTAAAATCAAAATGAAGCCAACAATCACAATTCCAAACTTACCGAGCAACCCCCGATACATATTCGATAGAACCTGTTTCGAAGCTCTTGCACCTGCAGCTCTGAACGACTGCCATGAAAAATAACAACTGGCTAGCCAACATACGAATGCACCTAATGCTGCACTCAAAGCCGCAGTCGAGTCTTTCAAGACCCACGCTATCAAGGCTGAAACAGGTATCATACATGCTTGCAAGATGACTAAAGCTTTCGCTAATCGTCGGTCAATCAAGCGACTAGTTCGGCTCATTTATTATCCACTCACAGCAATAATGCTTGACAAGTTTAGCTGATGATTATTTTTAATCGCAGGCATTATAGAGTTACACCCCTGAACATGCAATCTTTTCCCGACCTAAGTCTGGTATTTTTAGATCGTTTATTGCTGAGCACTTATACAATTATCGGCTGTTTTTACATCACTTTTGTGCTTTTTCTACACATGCACGTACTTGTATCGCTAGAGTCTGCCATGCTGTTATAAAATTCTGGTGTTTAGCAAAACTCTCATCAACTGCGAGAAAATTCACATGACCTAGAGACTTATATTGATTCTTATTAGCTACAGTTTCAGCCAAAAGACACATCTTTTGCTGAGGGCGATGGTCTTTTAAATATTTGATTTGAGCAATTGTAGGTGCCATATGTGGGTCTTCTGTCATCGCACCAGCGAATTTTAGCAACAGCGCACGCTCCAAGTATTGGTATGCATCATGTAATGACCAATACGGCTGAACACCATGATTGAGTTTTACACTTTGTGAGGTTTTCAGCATCTCATGTGCAAAAAGTTTAGCATTACTCCAATACTTGTCTTTAAACTCAGGTTGTTGTTGTGAGCGTAATGCCGCTATAAAAAAGCCAATGCGAACTGCATTATTTGGTTCTAACCATACATGAGTATCGACAGTTCCTTTTACTACGTCCCCTCGACTATTTCTAAGCGGCAATGTTTGCAATATTCCTGTATTCAATAAGGCAACTGCTTTAGAGTTTTTCGCCAAAATACTCTCTAATGGCGCTTCATGCGCTTTACCAAGCCAAATAACCAATCCAGCATCCTGAATTAATTTACGGTGCGCAGGGGTCAGATGAACATCATGCCCTGTTTGATTTTCTAGCAACAATTTTGGTTCTTCAATACCTTGAGTGATTTCTTTTGCAATCAAATACACTGGGTGTGTCGAAACCACCAAGGGTGCTTGTGCCCAAGCCAAGGTTGTGAATAATGCTGTAAAGCATAGTGCTAGCAGACGCAACATGAAATTAATTACCACTCGAATTTTGACGTTATAATATAACAAACAGTTAAAAATGCCTATGCTGTTCGTAAGTTGCAAGGTCTCATGATACTATTTATGAGATATCCCCTTCCCTTTTCGAAGTCTTGAGGTCAGTCCATGAGCGCATGTTCACACGAACATCATGATACTTTACACGGTGTGCATGATCACCCGAATGTTGAAGCTCGTTTATTAGAAGCTGAAGCAAGCTGCGCTGCTTCAGGTGCTAAATTGACTCCGCTTCGCAAAGAAGTTTTAGAGTTAATTTTAACGGCTTCAGGCCCTATGGGCGCTTATGACTTGTTGGCGAAATTGAAAGGTAATGCTGAACGTCCAGCAGCACCTCCAACTGTTTACCGCACCCTCGATTTTTTGCTCGAAAAAGGTTTTATTCATCGTTTAACTTCAATTAATGCCTATATTCCATGTTGCCATCCTCGTGCTGGACATCAAGCCGCTTTTCTCATTTGCTCTAAATGCAATACAGTGAAAGAGGCTTCAGCTCTTGGTTTGATTCAACAACTTGATCAATTGGCTTCGTCTGATCATTTTCAGGCTCAACATAGCATTATTGAGATTTCAGGATTATGTCAGCAGTGCTCTCAGTAAGTTCTGCATTGCCATTAATTGAACTGCAGCAAATTAATGTGCGAATTGATGAAAGAGACATTTTAAAGAATGTTGACTTTCAGATTCATGACAAAGAAATTATTACCCTCATTGGTCCCAATGGGGCGGGTAAATCTACGCTTATCAAAGTGATTCTCGGAATTGTGAAGGCCAATTCTGGTCAAATTAAACATCATAAAGCTTTAAAACTTGCTTACGTCCCTCAAAAGTTCAATCCATCCCACAGCTTGCCACTTCGAGTGAAAGATTTACTTGATTTAGAAAAGTGTGATCTTGCGATTAAACAAGAAATTATTCGAGATACTGGGATCATAAAATTACAAGATTCGAAAGTCCAACAGCTGTCTGGTGGGGAACGCCAGCGTGTACTTTTAGCACGCGCTCTACTGCGTCAACCCAACTTATTGGTACTCGATGAACCGATGCAAGGTTTAGATATTCAATCTGAAGCTGAACTTTATGATTATGTTCGAAGTCTACCTGAGCGCTACGGTTGCTCGATCTTAATCGTCTCTCATGATTTGCAGTGGGTGATGCAAGGTACACAGCGTGTGGTATGCCTCAATAAACATATATGTTGTAGCGGTTTGCCTGAAAATATTCAACAAGACCCTGAGTATCAAGCTATTTTCGGCACTAATCGAGTGTTCTACCAACATCATCACGATCATTGTGCACATGGTGATACAGCAACGCCATGTCAACACGATCCTCGTCCTCATATTCATCCAGAACCGGAAGCTTAGATCATGATGGAATGGTTACAACTTCTATTACCTGCATGGATTATGGGAACATTGTTAGTGTTTCTAACTGCACCGCTTGGTTGTCTTATGTTATGGCGTCGTATGTCATTCTTTGCAGACACAATGGCGCATGGAACTCTCTTGGGTGTGGCGATTGCTGGCTTACTCACCCTCCCCTTATGGATGGGGGTTACGTTTACCGCGTTACTCTTGGTCGCAGTCCTTTGGGTATTGCATGATCCTCGCTTGCCCAACGATGCATTACTTGCGTTATGTTCAGCAACGCTGCTTTGCTCAGGACTATTGGTCATCCAACACCTCCCTGCGCTAAGACCAGAGTTGCTCAGTTATTTATTTGGCGATCTTTTAACAATATCTTGGTCCGACTTACCGACATTTGCAGTGGTGATTGTCATTGCACTCTCTGTGCTCTATAAAAGTTGGCAATCTCAAATTCAAATTGCGATTGATCCTGATATTGCAGTAAGTGAAGGTGTGAATGCGAAATGGCAGCGCCTTATTTTTATGCTGCTTCTTGCCTTATTTACAGTACTTGCGTTACGTGCAGTAGGTTCATTACTCATGGGTGCTTTATTGGTTATACCTGCATTAACCGCAAGACTTTTAGCACATTCACCTAAACACATGGTGCTATGGTCTTTTATTGTGGCTCAAGTTGGTGTGACTGTGGGCTTATGGTCGAGTGCAGGTTTAAATATTGCGACAGGTTTAAGCATTGTATTAACCATGGCAATCGTATTTGCTGTGATTTTTATCATTCAAAAATTTAAAAAAATAGCCTGATTTATTTGGGCTATTCATTAATCTTGCTTCTTTATAAAATATTTATGAAGACAGAGAAAGATATAACAAGAGAATAAAAAACCACCATAACCAATAAATTAATGAGGCCTTTTATCCATATCACATGCCAAAAGCCAAAAAAGGTCTCAGGCATAAACCAATATTCAACAATATAGAAAGGCAACCATTCGAATAGTAAACCGATTGCAGCCGTGATAAATAAGACCACATTGATCCACATCAAATAAACCATTTGTTTGAAAAACATCTTATATTGCGAAGTATCATCCACAATCATTTTTTTTATAAGGGTGGTGATCAAAGTTAAAATCACTGTAAGACCAAATGTGGCGCATATGCCAATACCCGCGCCCCACATCACAAACTTGATCCATTACCACACACTTTCAGGCTGTAAATAAAAATACGCCCAGATTTAGGGAGTTGAAATTAAGCCGAGCCCCAACAGAATAGTCAAAATTAATATTATAATTTTCAATAAAATAACCCTCATTCGTTATTTTATTGTGTCTTATTGATGCACTAAACTCAATAAAAAAGCCGCACCTGCAAATAAACCTGCAAAGGTACGATTCATCACTTTTTGCTGACGAGGTGATTTAAGTAAACGCAATACCTTCGCTGCAAGACCTGTATATCCAGCCATAACGATAAGATCGATAACAATCATCGTACAAGCCATGATGAGGTATTGTGGCCATTGAGGCTTTGAAAGATCCAGAAACTGTGGCAACACTGCCAATAAGAATACAATTGCTTTTGGATTACTCATATTGACAAAGAAACCGCTGATTACTAGCTTCATCGCTGACTTTTGCTTTAAATCAGTCTGAATTTCGATGGACTGCACTGGGGCTTTCCACTGTAAATATGCCAAATATAATAAATACCCAACCCCAAACCATTTGACGATCAAAAATGCCAAAGGTGTCGTAGCAAATAGTACGCCTGCTCCCGCAGCGACAACTCCAATTTGAACCAAAAGTGCAAGTTGCAGACCAATTGCATTCCAATAGCCTCGTTTGAATCCATAATTCAAACCACTAGACATAGATGCAATAGCACCTGCACCAGGCGAAATACTAATAACCCAACATGCAAGCATGTAGGCAAACCACATTTGATAAGACATAACGATTTGGGAGATTTATTTTGATGAGATTATATGACAATTCGACTTTTTTAAGATTTAAAATTTGAATGTTTTTTTAAACGTCTGTCTGTTCAGCACTATGATGATCAGGCACAATGTGATCAGCAAAATTAGGATATTATAATTTCAGGAGCCATGAATGACTTCCCAATCCGTAATCTTACCATTGCCTTCAGATCATGCTCGCTTTATCACTTTGCGTTTAAAAGATTTATCAATAGATCAACTAAAAGAAAAACTTGAAGATCTCTTTACGACTCGTGATCGCTTAATTACTCAACATCCTCATGCTCAAATTAAAACTGCGGTGGCTTTTGGACCAGAACTTTGGTCACAACTTTACCCTCACCAACCAGAAGGTTTTAAACAGCTTGAACCAATTCAAGGCTCTTTCACCATGCCTGTGGTCCCTGCTGATGTTTTAATCCATATCGCAGCACAGCGTACTGATATTTGCTTTGCCTTAAGCCAAGCTTTTTTTGAAGGAATTCAGGATTTGGTTGAGGTTTTAGATGAGCGCGTGTGCTTCCGAAATTTTGATGGTCGAGATTTAACTGGTTTTATTGATGGCACCGAAAACCCTCAATTTCCAGATGATCGCGCTGAAACAGCTTTACTAGGTGACGATGCAGGAATTTTCACTGATGGCTCATTCGTTTTTGCTCAACGTTATCGTCATGATCTAGATAAATGGAAAAAACTTAAAGTTGATGCACAAGAGCAAGTGATTGGGCGCACCAAACTCGAAAGCATAGAGCTTGATGACGATGTTAAACCTGACAATGCACATGTGGCTCGCACCGTTGTTGAAGATGATGAAGGTGAGGAGCTTGAAATTCTTCGTCATTCTTTACCGTATGGCGATGGACGTGGTGATCAAGGTTTGTATTTTATCGCTTATACGAAAGATTTAACACGTATTGATCGCATGCTGACACGTATGTTTGGAACTAGTGGCGATGGTATTCATGATCGCTTATTGCACTTTGTGGCGCCTTTAGATGGAGCTTATTACTTCGCCCCAAGTGAAGAATTGCTAGAAAAGGTATTGGAAGGTTAGACAATAGAAAGCCGACGAGAGTCGGCTTTTATAGGGGAGGTAGTAGTTACATACAAATATATGTTAACAATTCCCCTAACCACATCGCCCTCTATAAGTAGAGAAAAAAACCTTTGAATTAGACATGCAGTTTATTTTTTTAGGCTTTTCATTTTCCTTTCCATTTAATTCATTAACTAAATAATTATCTTGAATTACAACTGGTTCATTTTTAGAGTCGACTCTAAATGTTGTATATCTATGACCTAACATAGAGTTATCTGCACAAGTATTATACTCTAATGTAAAATTATTTTCACTGATTGCTATATTCTTAAACTCACTATATTGACAATTATTAAAACTATCATCAAATAAAATATTATTTTTCCATAATGTTTTATTATTAAGACCATCCCTAATAACAATTGATTTCAACGAATCTTTTCCGCCTAAAACCTCAATATAGTCACTAACCCCATCTTTATTAACATCCATTTTTCTTTTTAAAAAAGCACCGCTATAAGATAAAACCCTATTTTCAACAAAATCATTCATTTGATCTAATTTAGAAACTTGACTATTCTCAACCCAACCTTTCCCAGAGTTTAAAAAAACTTTAAATTTATAGTTTGCTTTAGGTATATAATTGGAATCGGAATTATTTGTCTTAACTAAATTATCTTTTGGAATTAAAAAAATAATTTTTTCCTTAACTGCTTTTATACTCTTGTAATTTAGATCTTTTTTTTGATCAACAGTTGGAATCAAAAAAACAAATGCATTCCCAAGCTTATTAGTCTTACCATTATATATACAGCCATAATCTGGCAAATAATAATAACCATCCAAATTTGTATATTCAGTATTCTCACCATAACAAGTCAATAGACTATCTAACTGAACATTATTTAAGTCTTTTTTATCCGCATTAGCAGTACAAGCTCCTAATACCATGATAGAAATAACTACTGCACTTTTTTTCATATTCTCTTTCCACTTATATTGGGTCTAAAATATCCTACCCATCCAGCATGAGATGCCAAAGCTTTACCCGAAATCGTATAAACAGCTGTTCTACTGCACCCCTTCTTAACACAACCACCATTTTCTGTATTGAACCTTTCTTCAGCACTACCAACAAAGCCTATAGCCTCTAAAATTGTTACAGTTTTATTTTCAGTATCGACTGCATAAACAATTCCACAATGTCCAGCACTACTCCTCCAAACGAAAATATCACCTACTTGAGGAATGAAAGAAATTTCTTTACTACCTGAAACATAATCTATTTTATTAGAGTGTATTGCTCCTCTAAATGCTTTCTCAGTTAACATTATTCCTGTATGAATTGAATAAAATTTATCAGTAACTCCTAGTTTCATTAGATATATTGCGACAGTTTCTGAGCAATCTAAACCTTTTAAATCATTAGCAGTAATTTCAGAAGTCGCAGTTGCAGGAGATAGCCCCCCTCTGGCACCAGCTTGAGAGTAAGGTATATTTCTATCTACGAGTTCTTTCATTTCATTTAGAACTGAGACCAACTGTCCTCCAACAGGTGCAGTAGGTGCAGATTTATTTAAAGAATTGGTTTCTACAATAGAGTTCTTGCACTCATTTAATTTAAACACTTTTGATGTAATATCTTTAAAATTATTTTTTCTTTGTTGTCTAGATGCTGTTTTACTATTTATTACATCAATAAGTTTATCTACTATAACTAATTGTGATGTTAAAGTTACTTGTTTTTTATTAACTAAAGCAGACAAACCAAAAGATTTCCAATATGCCATGGATGCTAATGTTCCTTCTTTCAAATTATTAATATTATTAGCATCAATAACAATATTTTCTTGTGGAAAGCATTTTTTTATTTCATCATTAATTCTACTATATTTATCTTTTCCAGTAATTTGTATTATACCTCTCCCTCTGTACTTCCAACCATCACCAGAGTTTATATCTCCATTACCATTTCTATTAGCGTAGGCAATATTTGCTATCATCTCTTGGTTAGCTGGATGTTTATCATTTCTACCATATTTATCACATAATTCCTTATTCCCACGAAAGGCCTTAAAAGGCCCTCCATGACTTTTTTTAGCAACTCTTTTTCCATTCTCTGTTATATATATATTTCTTGGACTATTTGTATAATCAGCAACTAAAATATCTGAATGATAATTTAAGCTCTCACCATTTTTTACTGTAATTGAGGTACCAACCTCCTCAAGTACTTGTGCAAAAAAATGTGCTTTGCTTACACAATTTTTCATCAAAAACTTTTCTGCATACTGATTATAAGAATCCACTAAAGCTTTAATCTCAGATACAGTTGCATTTGTAAAAATTTGCTTTAACTCGTTTTCCGTAATTTTAGAGCAATTATCGCATCCATTTACTGATACTTGAGCAATTGGTTGGTTTTCATTATTAACCCTATGTTGAGTTTGAGACTGTGTTGTATTGAGAGTTGTGTTATTACTTGGATGAATATGATTATCTGTTTTAGCTTCAAATTTGATTGTATCTAAGGAAATACCTATTCCTAAATTTCTAGGCTCAGTAATAAATCTATTACTAATTACTTTATAACTACTATTTGTTTTGGACCAACCTTCAATTACTATATCCTTACCAGCCTCCCCTTGATTTAGAATTATCAACCCCTTTTCATTTGTTAATCTTTCAATTTTCACTTTACCACCAATAATAATTTTGATTTTAAAATTACTTATTGGTTCCCCTTTCCTATTAACTACTGCAACAGCCAACTTGGCTGTATTTGTATTTGTATTTGTATTTGTATTTGTATTTGTATTTGTATTTGTATTTGTATTTGTATTTGTATTTGTATTAGGAAGCTTTAGCTTCTGACCAATATAAATCAAATTTTTATTTTTTATTCCATTTAGACGCGCTAATTCATCAACACTAAACCCTTTTTTCCTTGCAATTCCACTTAAAGTATCACCTCTCCTTATCGTATACATCTCAATCTCCCAAAATTTCACTTATGTTTTCAATATTAAAATCTGTATATTCTGTTTCATAGACGATCAATTCTAATTCTTCTTCTTTTTCACTGAAAACTCTCTCTGTTTCAAAATTAGAATTAATAACACCCTGAATAAGTATTTCTTGAGTTTTTTTATTGATAATTTTATAACCTGAACCAATTAAGTCACTATGTTCACTTGATAAGGATTTTAAGTTAAATTGTTGACTATAACCCCCATCCAATATCTTAGGTATAAATGGTAACTGAAAATTAACGTTAGCCCCACCCGTAAACAAATGCTGCCCTGCCTTACTCTCAAATTTTCCACCCGTCGTGCTAAATACTCCACTAGCATTAATCTTGAGTTGCGAGCCACCTGCGGTCAATACGATTTCTTTTGGACTGGTAATTTCAATTTTATCTTCGGTTGAAATAAGCTTAATCACCTTACGTGCAATAGCTTCAATCGCATCATCTTGCGCTTGTAATTCAACTTTTCCTTTAGCTGCGAACGCTCGAAATCCTTTCTGTGCAGCAAACAAACTGATCTTGTCTTGAGCATGCCCCACAATATTTTTTTGCGCACTTAAATTAATTGAACCCTGTGCACTCTCCGCAATATCTTGTGATGCTTGAAGAATAATGTCCTCAGGCGTTGTTAATGCAATCCCATTGGGTGAAGCCAAAAGCATGAGTGCCTGTCTAAATAAACGTCCTTGCTCTTGTTTTTTTTGATCAGAACTATTTTCTAATCCTTGAGTATATCCCTCCATAAAACCTGTCAGTGTGCTTAAGGCTTTTACTGGATTAATATCATCTTTTTTGTTTGCACCACCAAAACCAGTGCATAACACCAGTTGATCTTCCACATTCAAGTCAACGCTCGAAATTGCTTTACTCACATCTTGAAGTGCTTGAAATGGGTTATCTTTAATCCCATTTTTAATACTTTCAAATTTCCTCTTTATCGCTTCAGAACCATATTCTTGTACGTTATCAATAAATTCCTTGAGATTATCAACCGCTTCTTGAGCATGCTCAAAGTAACTATTAAACTCATCCACAATTCCAGCAGTATTACCACCTAAAATACCAATATCCTTAATAAAACCACCACAATCTTTCAGTGCATTTAATGGATCCTTCGCTATTCCCTCCTTAAATAAATTCACTGTAGACTGCAAAGCTTGAGCACTACTTTTGATTTCTAATGATTGAATAAATTTAGGTAATCTACTAATTACATTTAATGCATCCGATTGTTGTTTTACTGCAATTTCACTGAGCATTTTCATACTCTGCTCACTCTGACTCAACAATGATTGAGCCTGTGCAGCTTCAAGATGGTCAGCAATTGCTTTTTCTTGTGCATAAGTCGTAATGAGCATTCCTTTCCCTGCACGAACAGCACCATAAGCATCAGTTCTCAGCTCAAATCCTTCTCCACGTCCATCACTTTTCTCCTTATCCTTAGGATGACTCAAATTACCCAGATTCAATTGAGTTGCCGCATGACTACTTTGCAACTGAGTACTAATTTGTCCTGTCGTATCATCAAATCGGAGTTGGTTAAATCCAGAGCCACCAACTTCTGCCGTGCGAATTCCGCTGAGTTTTTTTGTATCAGGTAACTGCCCCTTAACATCAAACTTAGTTTGATGACGTTCAGCCTCATGTAAACGCCCAACAACGAAAGGTCGATCAACATTTCCATCAAAGAAATCAATGACTACAATTTCACCTATACGTGGATGGAATCTTGATCCATAACCCTCCCCAGCCCAAGAAGTTAAAACATCAACCCATGCAGAGTCTGTATCATTATCATTCGACCCTGCACCACCATCATGTTGATGATCATCATTACGTGTAAATACGAAGCGAACCTTAATACGTCCCCACTGATCCACATAGATCGTTTCACCTTCAGGACCAACCACTTTTGCCCGTTGAGGATAAGCAACTGGACGATGTTTCAATGGATCATATTCTGGAACAATAGGTATAGCTCGGCGCACTAAACTCAGTTCTGTAGATAAACGCTCATCTGTTTTTGTCTGTTTCCAACGACTCAAATCAATTAATGTTTCAATTTGATTATTTAAATCTTTAGGTAAATTATTTTGATTAAAAAATTGTTTTCCTAAAATAATAAATTGGCGATCTGCCCCTTGATGTTGATCTATTTCTGGATGACCCATAAATTCAAACCAATACCCAACATTGGCATCTCGAACGCTACTCACCGCAGTAAAGTATTTAGCCTGCAAATCTTGGTATTGATTGAGTTGTGTATTCAGTTTTTGCAGTTGTGAATTGTTTGATAGAGTGGCTTGATCTTCACCTTTTAAATCAGTAATCCAAGCAGGACTCACAGTCCATGCTTGTTCTAGACTTAAGGTTTCATTGTCCAACTGGTCACTATGTTGATGAGCACTGAGTTGATAATCATCTTGATCTTGCGCAAGTATATCGCCCTGCCAACGTTGTACCTGAATTGCTGTAGATTGTATTGAGCGTTGAGCAATAAAGCTGGTAATCGTATCAAAACGTTCTGTTGCATTACTGCGATGGAATCTGAGCGTGCGTCGATCTAAAGGCTCGTACTGACTATTTTCATCTATTAGCCTTAATTTTTGTGATTGAATTTCTTTCGCTGAGAATGGCACGGTTTGATCTGTCTCATCAATCAACCAATTAATACCTTCACTCCGCCATAAGCGTGTTAGAAAATCATAGTCTGATTCGTTGGCTTGCATCACAAATGGACGTATATCATATGATGCTTTTAAACCCGCCGTTGACAGACTCAAAGCGGCACTAAATAACACGCTTTTCGTCTGCCACTCTTTAAAAATAATCTCAGTGATATCAACCACGGATTTGTTCATAAATACACGGCTGTTGCGGCGTTTGTGCCAAAGTGAGGTTGCATCCTCAACGGTCAGCTTATATAAGGTCAACGCTCCATCACTTTGACCTTGGCTCACCCCTGTCACGATCCCAGTAGTCCGAGCTAATTTTCCAAGATCCGTAACTTGATCGACAGCCACCAAACAACCAATGAATTGCTTAAGTTGTAAATGCGCATTCGTCGATAAGCATAATACTTCAGCTTTTAAGCCTTGATTAATAAAGTGTTGACCCTGAATTCGTTGAATGAAAACTTGGCTATCTAATATAGGATTAGAAAATTTAATATGTAACGCGCGCTTTTGCGGGCTAAGACCCAAGCCTTCTATAATTGAATTGATATTATTGAGCATAGAATGATTAAAGCTATTATTATGATTTTTGAAAATTGTAGCGTATTCCGCTCAATCTTGCTTTTAAATATTGTAATTATTCTAAACAAAAAATAGGAACCAACGCATTGATTCCTATTTATTTCCAATCAATTTATATTGAAAATTCAAGTTTTTTTAAAATGGAATTCGCTTATAACGGCGATATTCAGGCTTCCAGAAATTATCTTCAATACTTTTTTCGATCAGCTCATCACTCAATGGCAAGGCAACACCATCCTCAATCGCCGCTTTTGCAACCTTGAACGCTATGATCCGGGAGACTTTCTGCAAATCATTGAGATCAGGAAGTAAGTCGTCGTCAGGGTTTTGCAATTTTGGAGAGCAATCTGCTAATGCCATACTTGATGCCATGAGCATATTGTCTGTAACACGCGTTGCCTGCACAGCAATCACGCCTAAGCCAATCCCTGGGAAAATATAAGAGTTATTACACTGAGAAATATTGTGTAGCTTATCTTGATAATTAACTGGCATAAATGGACTACCTGTCGCAATCAAAGCACGACCGTCCGTCCACTGAATAATATCTGCTGGTACGGCTTCTACACGCGACGTTGGATTCGACAATGGCAATACAATAGGATGCTCGCAATTGGATGCCATAGTTCGAATAATTTCTTCAGTGAATAAACCCGGTTGTCCAGAGACACCAATTAACACAGTTGGGTGTGCATTTTTTACAACATCTAGCAATGAAATGATGCCTTCCGCATCAGCCCACGCGGATACATTTTCTGAACTTTGAACCAGTTTACGCTGAAAATCTAAAAGGTTTGGTTGATTATCGGTCAATAACCCAAAACGATCGACCATATAAATTCGTGATCTTGCCTCAGCATCACTCAAACCTTCAGCCACCATTTGCGCAATGATTTGCTCAGCGATACCACAGCCCGCTGAACCAGCACCCAAGAATGCCACTTTCTGGTC
Organism: Acinetobacter sp. ANC_7513; assembly: GCF_056779915.1. NCBI lineage: Bacteria > Pseudomonadati > Pseudomonadota > Gammaproteobacteria > Moraxellales > Moraxellaceae > Acinetobacter > Acinetobacter sp. ANC_7513. The sequence continues at coordinate 80,078 of NZ_JBWYIW010000011.1, read as the reverse complement.
ACGTAATTGTTTTCCTGCAGCTCGACTTGCTGCGATTAAGCTACCGACTGCAACAGCAGCAGTGCCTTGAATATCATCATTAAAACAACAATATTGATTACGATATTTTTCCAGCAATGGCATTGCATTTTTTTGAGCAAAATCTTCAAATTGAATCAAAGCTTTTGGCCAACGACGTTTAATCGCACGAAGTACGTCATCCACAAAGTCATAGTATTCATCGCCACTAATACGAGGCTGATTCCAACCTAAATAAATTGGATCATTTAACAACTGTGCATTATTGGTTCCTACATCCAATGTAATGGGTAATGTATAAGCTGGGCTAATACCACCACATGCGGTATAGAGAGATAATTTTCCGATTGGAATTCCCATCCCACCAATCCCTTGGTCACCTAAACCAAGAATGCGTTCACCATCTGTGATTACAATGACTTTGACGTTGTTCTTATTCACATTTTGTAAAATATCGTCAATGTTGGCACGATCAGGATATGAAATAAATACACCACGATGACGGCGGTAAATATCAGAAAATCGTTGGCAAGCCTCACCTACCGTTGGGGTATAAATAATCGGCATCATTTCTGATAAATGATTTTCTATGAGGTGATAAAACAAAGTCTCATTGGTGTCTTGTATATTTCTCAGATAAATATGCTTATTAATGTCGTCATGAAATGACGTAAATTGTTGATATGAACGTTGGTGTTGCTCTTCAATCGTTTCAATCACATGAGGCAGCAAACCGTTTAGATTAAAACTTGCTCGCTCCTCCTCAGTAAACGCAGAGCCTTTATTAAGGAGAGGTAGTTCAAGCAAAGTAAAGCCAGCATAAGGGGTATAAAGAGGGTGTTTTACTTCAGTGTGTTCAGTTGTCATCTCTAATCTCATGGATCAGGCCTAAATTCAGACCCTTTTCATTTCATTTTTACCATTTATTTAAGAAATAGCTTAAGCCGAAATGAAGACAAATGTATATTTATAAAATTGATAATAATATTAGCAGTATTTTTAAATTTTATAACTTCAATCCATCATTCTATTGATAGAAAAATAGATAAAACTGTCACATTTCAAATGTATTATTCATGCTTATTAACTTTTTTTTGCAAACTAATCTGAACGATTCAGCTAATATCGGATTCAACCGTATTCTTAGTTCATTATTATACCCACATGAAAATTACAGCTAAAATTGCCCTTTTGCCATTAACTATTATTTCCCTGCTAAATGTGACGGGTTGTCAAACCATCACCGACACGACCTCTAAGGTCGGTGATAAAGCACTTTCAATGGTGGGCTTAGCCCGCGCCGATAAGACCCCTGAAATTGATAAAAAAGGTATTGTCGATATTAGTAAAACCACACTCGAGCAAATTGAGAAACTTAAACAAAATCTGCCGATTGGTCAGTGGGTATATATCGAAAATGACCTTCAAGGAATTTATGACTTACAAAACAAAGCTGTTGATGGTCACATGCTGTTCCTGCGTTTAAATTGTAAGAATAGTGTCCAAAAACCAAGTCTCAGCATACAGAATGTGGAAGGTTCGGAAATTTTAAATAGCCTTCAGCCTGAAGTTGGAACAATCCAAGTACTACTCGACAATAAGAATTACGGAAATCCTTTTAGTTTGGCGAATCAAAAAAAATTAGCGACATTTCAAACTGCTGCTCAAAAGGCCAAAACCATTAAAATCTTCCATGCATCTAAGTTATACACTTTCCAAAATGGTAAAGCAGAATTACTAAATAAGCCTGTCACGTGTATGGCTTAATTTCGAGTCATAAAATTGCCTGATTTCTATTTAAATTCACATTAAATGAGATAAAGACAATCAGGCTCAATTCAATCATCGATATGCGTTAGATGTAAAAGATTAATTTCATCATCGTTAATTCTGCAAATAGCGCATAGTGATTAAAAAAACTGATTTTATTATTTTTTATGTCGGATAAGTTTTATTCAACGCAAATCTGCTTCGCTAATGAGCGCTAAATTTGCTATATTTGTCGTTTTTCTGCGACATTAATTTTTCGATAAATTATGAATACGGCAATACAAGCAGCTCTCGATCATGCAGTGCAATCTCTTCAGACTGAAGGGGTCCTCCCATCTGACTTTAACAACAGCGGAAACTTAACGCGAACCAAAGACCGAAGCCATGGTGACTTCGCTTCGAATATCGCAATGATCGCGTCTAAAGCTGCAGGTATGAAGCCTCGTGATTTAGCAGAAAAAATTCTTGCTGCACTGCCAGAAGTTGCGGATATCAGTAAAGCGGAAATCGCTGGTCCTGGTTTTATCAACTTTTTCTTGAATGCAGACCAACGTTTTGCTGTTCTTGATGCTATTCAGGCACAAGCTAATGATTTTGGCCGTACGCAAGTTAATGCTACGAAAAAAATCCAAGTTGAGTTTGTCTCTGCGAACCCGACATCAAGCTTACATGTGGGTCACGGTCGTGGCGCAGCATATGGCATGACGGTTGCGAATTTACTTGAAGCAACTGGTGCTACAGTGGATCGTGAATACTATGTGAATGACGCTGGTCGTCAAATGGACATTTTAGCGACGTCTACTTATCTACGTTACCTTGAGTTAACTGGTCAAACATTAGTATTCCCTAAAAATGCTTACCAAGGCAACTATGTCAAAGAAATCGCACAAAGCATTATTGATCAAGACGGCGATGTATATGTTCGCCCTGTAGCTGATGTTTATAAAGATGTGCCAGAAGATGTGCAGTATGCTGAAGAACTTGATGCCGAAGGTAACAAGGTTGTAATTTCTGGCGATAAAGAAAAACACATTGATGGTCTAATTTTTAACTCGCAGACGTTAATAGGTGAAGGTTATCGCGTTTTTCATCAAGCTGCGTTAAAAGCAATTCTTGATGATATCAAAGATGATCTTGGTGAATTTGGTGTGACTTTCAACCAATGGTTCAGTGAAGCATCATTGACTGAAAAAATTGAAGAAGCATTACAAACACTTGATCAACGCGGCTTCCTCTATGAGAAAGATGGCAACATTTGGTTCAAATCAACAGAATTTGGTGATGAAAAAGACCGTGTTGTAAAACGTCGTAATGGTCAAACCACTTACTTCGCATCTGACATTGCTTACCATCTGAATAAACTTCAACGTGGTTATACTGACATTATTGATATTTGGGGTTCAGACCACCACGGTTATATCGCACGAGTAAAAGCAGCAATTGATGCGATGGGATATGACTCGAAAAAACTGACTGTGTTATTAGTACAATTCGTCAGCCTATGGCGCGGTGGTGAGATGGTTCAAATGTCATCTCGTTCAGGTCAATTTGTCACATTGCGTGATCTACGTAAAGAAGTCGGCAACGACGCTGCTCGCTTCTACTATGTCATGCGTAAGTCTGAACAGCACATCGACTTTGATCTAGATCTCGCGGTTTCTCAAAGTAAAGACAATGCGGTGTATTACATTCAATATGCCCATGCACGTATTTGTCGTATGCTAGAAAAAGCAAGCAGCTTGAACATCAACTTCGATGCGACCACTGCGCGTGGTTTTGCCGCAAAGCTTGAATTAGAAGCTGAAACTGAAATCTTAGCAAAACTTGCAGCATACCCTGAAATTCTTGCACGTGCTGCAAACAGCCATGAACCGCATCAAGTAGGTAACTACTTAAAAGAACTTGCAGCATTGTTCCATGGTTGGTACAACGAAAATAAAGTACTCGGTGATGATGCTGATCTGACCCAAGCACGTTTGTTGTTATCGGTAAATGTTCGTCAAGTCTTGAAAAATGGTTTAGAGCTTTTAGGCGTTTCTGCACCTGAAAGCATGTAAGTCATCGAAGGTGAATCTTTTTAAAAGATTCACCTCTTTAGACTTTTATTATTGAAAAAAATGAGATAAAAACTCCATGTGATGGTAATCCAATTTTCCATTGCATGATCTTAAAATAAGAGAGGTTTCCAAGTGTTTGGAAAAACGCAGCGTGGTGTATCAGAAAGACCTAACAAACCTAAACAACCATTAATACCAAAATGGTTAGGTATGCTTGTTCTGATTTTAATTGTACTGAGTTTTGCCGTAGCCTTAATGCTATGGAAACCGTGGGCGCCAGTCCAACCAAAAAGCAATGATATTCAATCTGAACATTATCAAGAAGATACGAATAAAGATTATCGCTTCTACGATTTATTGCCTCAACAACAAGTGACTCCAATCCCCGATCAAGCTGTACCTGAAAATCAGCAAGTGAACACCGCACCTGTCATCGTGGAAGCACCTGTGGTTGCTGATGCTACAACGACAGAGGGTGAGCTGATTGAAAATGCAGAACCTCAACCCGTAGCGAGTAGCTACCTTTTACAAGTCAGAAGTTATCCAGATCCAGATAGTGCTGATGCACGTCGTGCTGAAATTATTCTCAACGGCTTATCTGCAGATGTCATTAAAACCACGGAAGGCGGTCAAACCTGGTATCGGGTTGTCTCTGGACCTTATGACTCTCAAGAAGCAGCTGTTATCGCTCAGCAAACCCTACAACACAGCGGTATTGATTCAATCGTTGTAAAACGATAATCATAAAAAAGGATGCGATTAGCATCCTTTTTTAGTCTAGAGCAAACCTAAAATTTTGCTAAGTAGCGTTGGATAAAAGAAATACACTCTGACGCATAAACTTTAGCTAAATCATGTTGTCCGTTCGGGATCACATTCAGCTCTGAATACTTAAAAGCGTGATTTAAATACTCACCTACTGCGACAGGACTAATGTCATCATCTCCGCCCCAGATTAATAGTACAGGACATTCAATTTCAGCAAGCCGTTCATCTAATTTGGTTTCATCATCAATAAACCAGTGCGGCACTTCATATTCATTTTGATATTCTGCACGCCAATCTTTAACATGAAATGGTGTTAAATCAACGCCACCTGACGTAGCGACCAACACCAAACCTTGAATCAATTTTGGATACCTCAACGCCGCTTGAACAGCAATGACCCCACCCATAGATTGAGCGATCAGAATACTTGGGCGCTGAAGATGATCAAATACATAATCTTGTAAATCTGACATTGAATTTACATGTGGATGATCAGGATATTCACCAAAACTGGGATAAGCAATGATGTGCGTGTCGTACTCAGATTCAAAATGTGATTGAACAGGTTTCCAAAATGCAGTACTGCCAGATGCTCCGGGCAGGAAGATTAATTTCACTGCCTGATCTGCCATCTTAATCACCACCCTTGATAACCGCTCGCTGATAAGCAGGTCTTTGTTTTATGCGTTTTACATAGGCATGAATGTTCGGATATTTTCCATTTAAGCGTTCATCCATCGCGATCAAGGGAAAACTCATTTGGATATCTGCAAATGAAAACTGAGATGTAAAAAATTCATGTTGCGCCAAATGCTGTTCTAAAAATTCAATATGTTCAGCGAGACGCGGTTGTATAAATCCATCAGTCACCCCATCAATAATTTTATTGGCAATTGGTCGAATCACAAAAGGTACTTTAGGAGGTACAAACGAGAGAACTAAGGTCATCACTAAAAGTGGCATTAATGAACCTTCAGCATAATGCATCCAATACTGATATTGTGTTAAATCAGGCTGTGACTGGGGTTTAAATTGATGCTGGGTATCATAGCGATCAGCCAGATAGTCTAAAATCACCGCAGATTCTGCGATCACTAAATTATCATCAGTAATCACTGGTGATTTCCCCAAAGGATGAACCTTCTTCAATTCTGGTGGAGCGGCGTAAGTTGGCAATCTTTTATAATGTTGAATTTGGTATTCAGCACCCAACTCTTCTAGCGCCCAAATAATTCTTGAAGAACGTGATTTTTCTAAATGATGTAATGTCAGCATAAGACCACCTAATTTTATTTCTCTCTATATAGCCATTTTGAATAAAAAAAAGACATCCTGCTTTACACAAAATGTCTTCTTTTTAGCTATAAATTACAAAAATACAGAATGTTGATGCCTATTAAGTTGTCTATATTTAAACAATTGTTGTTTTAATTTCGACACTTCTGAGCAATGTTTTAGTGACGGGTGTTTTTTGGCACACATTTAAAATTTTTTCTTGTAGCGCTTCATCCAAGTTAGTTTTAAAACTTAAACGACGCTCAATCCATTCCTGCCCTTCTTTATTGGCTTTAAAATCTGCCTCGACACTGAATTCGCCCAAATCCAGTCCTTTATGCTCTGCATACATTCGTAATGTAATCATTGTGCAGGAAATTAATCCTGAACAAATAAAATCATACGGTGCAGGCCCACGATCTAAACCTTGGAATGATTCAGGTTTATCGGTGAGAAATGTGTGCTGACCAGATTGAATTTCACCACCCCATTTTTCAGGTAGTGTGGTGACCTTTGCATTTGCGATCGTTGCCATTTTATTTTCCTTCTGTGTCTTATTATTTAAATGGACGCATGCTATCAGGCAATATCGGAGCTTTCAAACGCTCGCCTTGGTATGATGGAATTGACCCAAAACGTGGATCTTCTGCTATCCATTGATCACGTGCAATTTTGATTTCCTCTTGCGTACGTCCAACGAAATTCCACCATAATAAAATTGGTGACTCAAATGGCTCACCACCCAAAAGCAGTACACGACTATTGTCAAGGATTTCTACTTCCACATGTTCTAGCCCTGGCTCTAAAATTACCATATTGTCTTCATCTAAATGATGACCATTAATGGTTGCTGTACCTTCAAGCGCCATAAATCCATATTCAAACTTTGGATTTAAAGGTAAACGTGCTTTTGTGGCTGCTTGCGCAAATAAATCAACACCTAAAAGCTCAGTATGTACTTTGACTGGTGATACGGTATTTAGATACTCACCGACCAATACCGTAAATTCGATACCTGACTGATTGACGACGGGTAATTCTGGATAGTGATTAAAAGCTGGATCGATGGTAAGTTTGTCATCAGGCAATGCAATCCAAAGTTGGGCAGCATGCATTTTTGTTTCATTCGCTGGCGCGACTTCAGTATGTGAAATACCTCGACCTGCTGTCATGAGGTTAACTTGCTTGGGCTGAATGAGCTGATCTGTTGTCCCTAAGCTGTCGCTATGCAACATAGTCCCTTCAATCATCCAAGTAAAGGTTTGTAGACCAATGTGTGGATGTGGTCCAACATCTAGACCTTGTCCAGCTTCAAATGTCACAGGACCTGCATGATCTAAGAAGCACCATGCGCCAATCATACGCTTATGGCGACTTGGTAAAGCGCGTTTGATCACTGTTCCTTGACCAATTTCTGCACGGCGCAGTGGAAATTCCTGAATAAATTGGTTGGCGTGCTTTTCACAGTCTTCTGAATGAGACAATTCGGTATAAGTATTATTGGTCATGTTGTTATCCTAAAAGTTTGGCAAATGGCTATCTTTGTTATAGATATTAACAAGGTCATGCAAATTGAACCACCTTAGACTTAATACGCTGAATACTATAGGTAGGACAATTAGAGTTTTGTATGTATTAAAAATAGAATGCTTGCCCGCCCTTGATTTAATTGTTTTGGAAATAACTGTGATAAAGGATACTCATGCTCTAATGTATAAATAATTTTATCCAATCCAAATTGATCTGCTGTTAGATCAACTATATATCTACTTCTTACATTTAAAAGCCAAGCATAACTTTCTGTTTCCTTTATATTTTTTCCTAAAATATATTGGAATTCACCATATCCTTTAGATTCTAAGTAAGTAGCAATCAAATTGCTTGCATTGCCACAGCAAGAGTTTGGGGAATTTCTTAAAACAACGTTATTTGGGCTAATGACTTCCAATGCTTTACGTATTTTGACTATTCCTTCAAACATAGAATTCTTCTAAATTAAATTTTAGATAAAAAAATAGGAAGGACGCCTAAGCGTCCTTTCTATTGGGATATGTCTTGATTTAGATACTGCCGCGCACGCAGCGCTTGGGTAATTCAAGCGGACAGCCATGCTGTCCGAAATCCCCCACTGCCGCTGGGACAGCCCTTGGCGTAATCTAGGCAAGAAACGTTGTTTCTTGAAAGCCCTAAATTACTCCCATTCAATCGTAGCAGGTGGTTTAGACGATACGTCATAAACAACACGTGAAACTTCTGCAATCTCGTTCATGATACGCGTCGAAATTTTATCAACAAGATCATAAGGAAGATGCGCAAAACGAGCCGTCATAAAGTCAACTGTTTCAACCGCACGAAGTGCAATCACCCATGCATAACGACGACCATCACCGACTACACCCACAGATTTCACTGGTTGGAATACAGCGAATGCTTGTGCAGTTTTGTCATACCAACCACTTGCACGAAGTTCTTGCATGAAGATGTCATCGGCTAAACGAAGAATGTCAGCATACTCTTTCTTCACTTCACCCAAGATACGGACACCAAGACCTGGTCCTGGGAATGGGTGACGATAAAGCATCTCAAATGGTAAACCTAAAGTCGTACCTAAACGGCGTACTTCATCTTTAAATAAATCACGAATTGGCTCAACCAATTCAAAAGCGAGATCTTCTGGTAAACCACCCACGTTATGATGTGATTTAATCACATGCGCTTTACCTTGTTTGCTTGCAGCAGATTCAATCACATCAGGATAAATCGTACCTTGCGCAAGGAAGTTTACACCGTCAAGCTTACGTGCTTCTTCAGCAAATACTTCGATGAACTCACGACCAATGATTTTACGTTTTGCTTCAGGATCAACTTCACCTGCCAAAGCATCAAGGAAACGTTGTTCAGCATCAGCACGAATCACACGGATACCCATGTTTTTCGCAAACATTTCCATCACTTGATCCCCTTCATTTAAACGAAGAAGACCATTATCAACGAATACACATGTCAACTGGTCGCCAATTGCTTTGTGAAGCAATGCAGCCACAACAGATGAATCTACACCGCCTGAAAGACCAAGAAGAACCTTCTGATCACCAATCTGTTCACGTAATTGTTCAACACGCAAATCAATGATGTTTTCAGAATTCCATAGGCTACGGCAACCACAGATCTTTTGTACAAAGTTCTCAAGTAACTCTTTACCTTTAGCAGTATGTGTTACTTCAGGGTGGAACTGGATACCGTAGAAACGACGAGCTTCGTCAGACACCATTGCCACTGGGCAGCTTGGTGTACTTGCAGTAATTTGGAAACCTTCTGGAATTTGAGTCACTTTATCGCCATGACTCATCCATACTTTCAATTTGTCTGCTGAATCTTCAAGATCGCCAATTAAAGCATCACGTACCTTAATATCGACTTCAGCATAGCCAAACTCATGAACTGTACCCGGTTCAACTTTACCGCCCAACTGAGCAGACATCGTTTGTAAACCGTAACAGATACCCAATACTGGTACGCCTAAGTTAAACACAACTTCTGGCGCACGTGGGCTGCCTTCAACGTGAACACTCTCAGGACCACCTGAAAGAATAATCCCTTTTGGATTAAATGCGCGGATGTCCTCTTCCGACATATCAAAAGCATACATTTCAGAATATACGCCTGATTCACGTACACGACGTGCGATCAATTGGCTATATTGAGAGCCGAAATCCAAAATCAGGATACGATCTTCGGTAATTTGAGTATTGGTAGTCATGATAACAACTATGAAAGGCTAACGAAGGATTAGCGCGCTATTCTATCATTTTTATTAAGCTTACGCACACTATTCAAATCTCTCTATATTTCAATACATTATTATTAAATATTGTCTTTTTATTCAACAATTTCAGTCGATTGCTTTGATCATACAAGCTTTGGCGTTACATTCAGATCACGATGCAGCAGGCGAATAATTCTCTCATTTCACCTGCATTGCGTATTCGTCATTTATTTTTCAAAACGCTGATCCACACTCCATTGACCTGCACCATGCAATACGAGAAAGATTAGACCACCCGCCATAGCAAAGTTTTTCATGAAATGTATCGAATCTTCAGGTGTACCATGAAAAAGAAATGCGGTAACTAAACTGAAACCAGCTAAAGCTGCTGCGAATAATCGTGCTTGCACTCCAAACAACAGTGCTAAGCCTCCACCCAGTTCAACCAAAATGGTTATTGGCAATAATGCACCTGGCACACCCATCGCTTCCATATATCCAACTGTCGCGCTATAACCTGCGAGTTTGCCCCATCCCGCCACAATAAAGATATATGCTAAAAGGACACGTGCGACGAAGGTTAAAGTTGCATGCACTGTGGGTTGAGCAACAATTTTTTGAATCACTTGATTTGGATTAAACATTGGGTTGACCTATCTATGTTTTGTTTTTGGTAATGACCCTAGACTAGTAGCTTTTATTTTTAGGATAAATAATCAATACAAAGAATCAGCGTTGCATAATCAGAACAATAATTCACCTATAATTTAAATCAATTGACTACTGACATCAGCGCCGATGGCTGTTAGCATTTGAACACATTTTTGCTCAGTTCACCCCTCATGGATTTAATCGATTTTATTCTGCATGTAGATGATCATCTACTTGAATTTATTACCAATTATGGCATTTGGATTTACGGAATTTTATTCCTGATTATTTTCGTAGAAACGGGCTTGGTGGTCATGCCTTTTCTACCCGGGGACAGTTTACTGTTTGCAGCAGGTGCTTTAGCAGCCTCAACAGGTGCAATGGATCCGTGGCTTTTGGGCGTGTTGTTATTCACGGCAGCAGTATTGGGTGATACCTTAAATTATCATATTGGAAAATATATCGGACCACGTGTTTTTGAGATTGAATCTCGATTTATCAATAAAAAACATTTGGTTTATACGCAAAAATTCTTCGAAAAACACGGTGGTAAAACCATTATTTTTGCGCGTTTTGTCCCATTCGCGCGTACATTTGCACCCTTCGTCGCTGGTGCAGGAAGCATGAACTACAAATACTTCATTACTTACAATGTCGTTGGTGCTTTCTTGTGGATTTCTTCGTTTATCACCTTGGGTTATTTGTTCGGTAATATGCCGATCGTGAAAGATAATTTCACCCATTTAATTTTCGGAATCATTATTCTAAGCGTATTGCCGGGGATCATTGGCTTTATTCGCCACAAGTTTTTCCCAAAGAAAAATCCCGAAATGATGTAATGATCTTAGACTTCAAAAAGCAGATTCTCCACCAAGAATTTGCTTTTTTTATCACTACAAAATATTGAATGGCTTAGAAAAATCCAATAATGACAGGTAACATACTGAGCATAAGTAACATAGCAGAACCTTTGTATAAGCGATCTGCGCTGACCACCGTCTGATTCCCTGCCAAGACTTTACGACCAAAATACATCCAAAATAAAGCACATGGAATTAAACATAAGGTGAATACACCCAAAACTAAAAAATAGTTTTGAAAAGAATCCCAAGTCCATGCTGGAAAAATACCAACTGCAAACAAAATAGATTTTGGATTTTTCAGAGTCGATTTAAAAAGATGACTGCGACTCATTCGAATGTTTTTTTGGCTCAATTGCTTAAGGTGTGAAGCTTTCCATAAATGAAAAGCCATCCAAATCACATAAACTGCACTCACCAAATGTAAGATATGAATCAGCATTGGCCAAATTGGTAGGGTTAAATGCACCAACAGTGCCCAAATGCTAATGCCGTAGATATAACCCAGTAATTCAAGAGGTACGAAATAGAATGATTTTAATACGCCATGGTGATGTGCTGCGCTAGCCAATAATGCATTGGTTGGACCGGGAATAAGTAATACCGCGAACACTGCAAAAATATAAAGCCAACTTTCTACCATAGATTAAAATCAGAGATTTAGAGGAGGCACACCTTAAACGAAAAACGAATTTAAAGACAAGTTTTTAAAGTGAAGGAATGATGAATGTCACGTCTATTTTAAGTTAATAATTTTATAAAATATTGATTTTAATAAATTTACATTGAAACATTTTGCTAAAAAAAAGCTGCTCAAGCTCAGATTGAACAGCCCTTTTAAATTACTGAGCTTGCTGTTGACGCTTAGGAACATAAGGACAATTTTTAAATGTTGCCGCTTGTGAGATCGCATCTTGCTCACCATATAATCGCGACAATTCAGTATTTTTGGTATTCGATGACTGCCCCATATTGACGGAAACTGAAGGACCAAAGCCCCAACCGCCACGGCCCCAGCCCCCACCAACACCTAGACCAACGCCGACACCTGTACGTTTAGGCGGTTGTACACCATTATTGATGTACTGCTGAATACGATTGAATTCAGCACCAAGTTGTACACAGTTCAATGCTTGATATTGCGTCGGAGAAACATAACTCGGTTTAACCGTTGTCGCACAAGCAGTCATCAATACAGCAACCGTACTGACTGCACTAAGTTGCATGACCATTTTCATCGCGCGTGAGTTCATACTCTTCTCAAATCTTATTTATTCTCGATTTCATTGAACAATGATTGGTAGGCCTGCGTCAATTTATGATCTGTATTTAAATAGATTAACGGCATATTTTTATGATGAGACTCTTTCATTAATACCGACGGTGGCAACATCGCATTGAGCACAGGTAGTTGCTCATCTCTGAGCTGCTGTACCACTTCACGAGGAAGTTTTGCTTGCGCTTGAAACTGGTTAACGACGATACCTTCAATTTCCAATCGATCATTATGATCATCTTGAGTTTCTATAATGTTTTCAATCAACGTGTTTAAGGCACGCTTAGAAAAGACATCACAATCGAATGGAATCAACACTCGTTCTGCTGCAATTAATGCCGACAAAGTAAAAAAATTAAATGCAGGCGGTGTATCGATATAGATCCGATCATAAGTCCCTGCTAGATGCTGAATCGCGTCACGCAGCTTATAAATTTTATGTTTGGATTCGAGGCTATGTTCTAAAGCACCAAGCGAGGGACTTGCAGGCAAAACATCGAGAGATGGGAATGGTGACTGATGTATATAAGCTTCTAAGCCTTTATTTTTATTTTTGAGCAAATTTCCAATGGCTTGACCAATCAAACCTTTGCTGGACTGATTCGCCAATACATCTTCGAAAAAATTTTCAATATTGGGTTCTAGTGCAGATTTAACGGCATTATAAGTCGCATCATCCCCCAATAGATACTGACTGGAATTGGCCTGAGGATCGAGGTCAATGACAAGCGTCTTAAAACCCTGATGTGCACTCAGTGCAGCCAAGTTTACTGTAATACTGGATTTACCAACGCCACCTTTTTGATTAAACACCACACGTGTACGCATCATTCCCTCTAGGCTCAATTCATTATATGAATCAAGTTTAACCTAGAGGGGTGAGAGCCTAAGCGATTGTGTCTAACAATTAACCGAAAGTTGGCTTAATCATCACGATGCCGATAATGGCCATAAATGCGACACAACTAATCAATACCCCCGCACGACGTTGAATTAACAGTACAGACGCATCTTGGCGATATGCTTTAATTAATGAAGATAACATCACGATCACCAAGACCACTTTGGCATAGAACCAAGGTTGAACTTGAAAATTATTCAAAAACAATAAAATCAAGCCTGTCCCAATAACCAAAGTAAATGCCAAATGTTGAAGCGCAACATAAGCCTTACGTCCTTTCGGGTTGGGTTGTTGAGTTTCAACGCCAACATATAAGGTTGTCGCACGTGCTAATACAGCAATAATCAACAAGAGCAAACTCGACATATGCACGATTTTAATGACTAAGTGTGTATCCATTTCAGCCACTCTCCTACTTTTAAAATTTAAGCTTTCGGTGCATGCGCACATTCAGGACTATTTGGCGCTTGACCAGTCCATTCAGTTGGCACATAAGCATGAATCGCCAAAGCATGAATCTTTCCTGGACTCAATAGGTCACCCGCCAGTGCATATACTTTTTGATGGCGTTGAACTAAACGTAAGCCTTGAAACACTTCACTTACAACAGTGACTTTAAAATGCGATTCTTTACCAGGGAAATAGCCACCATGACCTGATGACTCATTCACCACGTCTAAGTGCACAGGAGACAATTGTTGTAAACGCTCAATTAATTGTTGCTCTAAAGTCATGCTTAAATTCCACTCGCATTCATTGGTTGCCAGCAGTATACCGTGAAGTTTTAGAATAAAAAGTAAATAAACCACACCGCCATTGGAGAGTTGCGCTTTGATCCTGAGCTTAAGACCAATCAAAAATTAAGCGAAATACATTGAAATGCTTTAATTTTATTCAATCACACGATATTTTTTTATAAAGTTGTTGACCCTAATTTTTCATGCTGTATTATACACGGCATGCGGGAATAGCTCAGTTGGTAGAGCATAACCTTGCCAAGGTTGGGGTCGGGAGTTCGAGTCTCCTTTCCCGCTCAAAATTTTTTCATTCAGTTTTTTCACTTAAAAAATTGATAGACTCCGCGGGAATAGCTCAGTTGGTAGAGCATAACCTTGCCAAGGTTGGGGTCGGGAGTTCGAGTCTCCTTTCCCGCTCCAGATTCAAAAAAGCCCTGATATTGATCAGGGCTTTTTTTATTATTAAAATTTTTTTTATAAATTCAATTTTACAACCAATAAACTTTTACTGCACTTTTTTCAAAAAAATTCATCCACTTATGAGCGCTGCTTGATTTACAATCAAAAATAAGCATCATAAAGTAAATTAATCTACTGAATTTAAATGTAATTTTTTATCTCAACCCATGCCGTACTTACATCAAAATCGCTATAATTTTCGTATTCAATTTGCTCAATAGATTAGAACCTTAACATGGAAAAATTAACTTGTTTCAAAGCCTATGATATCCGCGGAAAATTGGGCACAGAACTCAATGAAGATATCGCGTACCGTGTTGGACGTGCTTATGGCGAAATTTATAAACCTCAAAAAGTCGTGGTTGGATGTGATGTTCGCTTAACCAGTGAATCACTGAAACAAGCCACCATCAATGGCCTGAATGATGCAGGCGTTGATGTTTTAGATTTAGGAATGACGGGGACTGAGGAAGTTTATTTCGGTGCATTCCATCTTGATGTGCAAGGCGGGATCGAAATTACAGCCAGTCATAACCCAATGGACTATAACGGCATGAAGCTTGTACGTGAAAATGCTCGTCCGATTGGAGCAGACTCGGGTTTAAAAGATATTCAACTTCTTGCTGAAAAAAATCAGTTCAAAGCAGTCGAAATTAAAGGCACAACTCAACATTATAATATCTTGCCCGAATTTATCGATCATTTGATGACCTATATTGACCCTGCTAAAATCAAACCTTTAAAACTCGTGGTCAATGCGGGGAATGGTGCTGCAGGTCATGTGATCGATGCCATTGAAGCGAAATTCAAAGCATTAAACGTCCCAGTTGAATTCATCAAAATTCACCATGAAGCAGATGGTAACTTCCCAAATGGTATTCCCAACCCCATCTTAGTTGAAAACCGTGCAAGCACCTGCGATGCTGTACTTCAGCATCATGCTGACATGGGCATCGCTTGGGATGGTGACTTTGACCGTTGTTTCTTGTTTGATGAAAAAGGTCAATTCATTGAAGGGTATTACATTGTCGGTCTCTTGGCACAAGCCTTTTTACTGAAACAGAAAGGTGAAAAAATTGTGCATGATCCGCGCTTGGTGTGGAATACCTTCGATATCGTTGAACAATATCAAGGCGAAGCTGTGCAATCGAAATCAGGCCACTCTTTCATTAAAGATAAAATGCGTGAACATAATGCAGTCTATGGTGGTGAAATGTCAGCGCATCACTACTTCCGTGATTTTGCCTATTGTGACAGTGGTATGATTCCGTGGTTATTGGCAATCTCAGTTGTCTCTGAAACGGCAAAACCACTCTCTGCTCTGGTTGAGGAAATGATTGAAAAGTTCCCTTGTTCTGGCGAGATTAATTTTAAAGTTGCGGATACAAAAGAAACCATTCAAAACATCTTTGATCATTTTGCTGACCAAAAACCCAAAATTGATGAAACGGATGGCGTCAGTTTAGATTTTGGTGCTTGGCGTTTAAATGTACGTGCTTCAAATACAGAGCCTTTACTCCGTTTAAATATTGAAAGCCGTAAAGACAAAAATCCAAAGCCAATTGAAAACTATGTAAATGAATTAACACTTTTAATTCAAGCTTAATATTTAAAATAAAGAGAGCCGATTAGGCTCTTTTTTAGAAGTTTTTTTCTAAAATTTCCAATGAAATACTTGGATTTACTTTCCTAGCGAAAAACATCCCAGATTTTTTTATTTTATTGAAATCACACTGATCTAATGTTCTTGGATAGTCTGGTCCTGATTTCCAATCAATATATCTTAAAGCCATAGCTGGTGGTGAAATATCATAATTTAGGTTTAATTTTTTTTTGAATGATGAGTTAAAAATTATAGTATGAAAATAAACTTCATCCCCACAATAAGACTTTTGAAAAGCTAAATCATAACTGGGATTTGTTTCTATATATTCCAAAATATAATTTATTGCACTTTGAGTAAGTGTAAACCAAGATGTTCCTTTATAAAGCTTAGGTAAATTTTCCATACATTGGTTAAATAATCCTAATCTGTGAAAAATACTAAAAACTTTGATAAATATTTTTTGTGGGAAAGATTTTTCCTTAACATAGTAAAAATCTGGATAACGATATTTAACTCTTGGGATTGGATCTACATTTTCATCATGACCTAAATATTCGATTACATTATCAGAGAAATAACTTTCTATTGTTTCTATTTTTCGTAAAGGAATATCATCTCCAGATAAAAGATGAAAATATTTATATTCAAATTTTCTACAATATTTTAACAATTTTATAGTTGCTTCAATTTGGCTATATGACCCCCACCTCACATCTACTCGATCTTGTATAAAATATAGGTTTGAATTCTGAGGTAAAGCATCTTGTATTGATACAATATCTGTTTTTTTATCAACATGAATAACAACAATACTTCTAGAACTCTTCAATAGCTCATTAACTAGAAAAATTAAAGGGTTAGTTAACTTGTGACAAATAATTCCATATACAAAGTTCATAATCTATTTACCATACCCATTTGGATTTTGTTTTTGCCAATTCCAACTATCTGCCAACATATCTTCTAAGCCAAATTTTGGTTGCCAACCCAGCTCAGCAACGGCACGTGCATTATCTGCAAATGATGTTGCGACATCCCCTGCACGACGCGGTGAAAATTCGAAAGGTATCTCAATACCATTCACTTTCTCAAAGGTATTTTTAATTTCTAGCACCGAACAGCCATTGCCTGTCCCAATATTCCAAGCACGACAGCCTTGTGCATTTAAACGATTTTCCAGTGCGCATAAATGAGCATTCGCCAAATCCACCACATGGATATAGTCACGCACACCCGTGCCATCGACGGTATCGTAATCATGACCAAAGATGGATAGTTTTTCACGACGACCCACAGCCACTTGGGTCACATACGGCATTAAGTTGTTTGGAATGCCTTGTGGATCTTCACCAATTTGACCACTTTTGTGCGCACCGACAGGGTTGAAATAACGCAGCAAAGCAATCGACCAACGTGCATCTGCTTGCGCGAGTTTTTCTAATAATTGCTCAACAATCAGTTTGGTATAGCCATAGTTATTGCTTGGTATACCCGTTGGCATCTCTTCATTCAATGGAGAGACATTGGCTTCATCATAAACGGTTGCAGAAGAACTAAAGACCAACTTAAAGACTTGGGCACGTTCCATCGCTTTGACTAAGCTAATCGAACCTGCAATGTTATTTTCAAAGTATTTGAGTGGAACTTGCTGACTTTCACCCACTGCTTTTAAGCCAGCAAAATGAATCACCGCATCAATTTGATGATTTTGAAAAATGTGATCCAAAATCGCTTGATCAAGAATATCACCTTCGACAAAGTCTAAAGATTTAGACGTTAAAGCTTGAACGCGATTTAAGGATTCTTGGGAACTATTGGATAAATTATCCAGTACGACAACTTGATGTCCTGCATTGAGGAGTTCCACACAGGTATGCGAACCAATATAACCTGCACCACCCGTCACTAAAACTTTAGACATTGTCTTTTCCCATTAATATCTGAATTAAACCTTGTGTCGAAGCATCAAGCTTAGACACATCTGTTTGTTCTCCACTTAAAATCGGCAACAGCTGATTGGCAATCTCTTTACCTTTTTCAACGCCCCACTGATCAAATGGATTGATATTCCAAAGCACGGATTGTACAAACACTTTATGCTCATACAAAGCAATCAACATACCCAAACTATAAGGATTGAGCTCATCCATCAATATTGTCGTGCTGGGCTGATTACCTTCATATTGTTTATAGAGCGGCAATCCCTCAAGCTCTTGAGGATTTAAAGCATCATTGCCAAAAGCCAATAATCGTGACTGCGCCAAACAATTGGATAACGCGAGATAATGCTGTCGCTTAAGCGCCTCGGCATTATCTACATAGGTATATTGGTCACCGTTATAACGTTTGATGGGTGCTATAAAATCACTGCTGACCGCTTGTGTACCCTGATGCAGTAACTGATAAAAAGCATGTTGCGCATTGGGACCGACTTCACCCCATACAATCGGGCAGGTATCTGCCATGGTTTTCTCACCATTGCGTTGCACAGACTTACCGTTAGACTCCATTTCCAATTGTTGCAAATACGCAGCAAAATATTTGAGTCGACCATCGTAGGGTAAAACTGCATGGGTTTTCATTGCTAGAAAGTTAGTATTCCATACTCCTAGCAATCCCATCAACACCGGAATATTATGTGAAAAGGCGGTGCTTCGAAAATGCTGGTCAATCGCATAAGCCCCTGCGAGCAGTTGCTTAAAACCCTCTACGCCAATACTTAATGCGATTGGTAATCCAATACATGACCACAGTGAATAACGACCACCCACCCAATCCCAAAGCAACAGCTGGTTTTCAGGGGAAATTCCCCATTCGGTCATTTTCTCAGGCTTGGTTGACACCCCAATAAAATGGTGTTTTAAAATGGTAAGCTCTTCACCCAATGCTTTTTCAAGCCACAAGCGCGCCGTCTGTGCATTGGATAAGGTATCAATCGTACCAAATGACTTGGAAGAAACAATAAAGAGCGTGGTCTCAGGACGCAGCTTATGCAGCAAGTCAGACAGCTGACTTCCATCCATAGTCGATACAAAATGCACATTCAATGGTTTTTGAGTGGTTTGTTTAAAATCCGAGAGCGCATGGCTGACCATCAGTGGACCTAGGTCCGATCCACCCACTCCAATATTCACAACATCTTGAATCACTTCACCTGATGCACCACGATACTGCCCCATATGTATCTTCTCAACCAAAGCATACATACGATCAAGTTGCTGATGCACTTGATTGGCGATCTGTGAATGCTCAACATGATCTTGCGGCAAGCGTAATGCCCAATGCATGGCTGCTCGACTTTCAGTATAGTTGATCCGCTCTTCAGAAAATAAGCGCTTAATCCAACCCGCTAAGTCACAGCTTTGAGCTAGATTGACCAAGGCATCCAGCACAGAGCGATCAACACGCTGCTTACTATAATCGAAAATGAGTGGCTCGAAATGAATCGCACAATTTTGAAAGCGATTAAAATCTTGCTTAAAAAAATCACGTAAATGTTGACGTGTAATTTGTTTTTTAAAAAGCTCTAGATTGGAAAGCGCTTGTTCAACAGCGACTGAATTCAATTTCTGATTTGGCTGTTCCATTAACGCCCTACTCCTTTATAAGCAAAGCCCTGCGACTTCACATATTCGGGATTTAAAATATTACGACCATCTAAAATTAAAGCATGTTGCATGATTTTCTTAAGGATTTGATAGTTTGGACACCAATACTGTTTCCACGCGGTGAGGATACATAGTGCATGTGCATCATCTACTGCTTCATATTGATCTTGGCAATAAATTAAATCATCGCGCTGACCATATACCTTTTCAATTTCACTCAAGGCTTGTGGATCATGTAGTTTCACGATCACCCCTTGTGCCCATAAAGCTTTTAACATGGCATGAATCGGGGATTGTTGAATACGGGCCGTATTTTCTTTAAAAGAAGCCCCCCAAATCGCCACGACTTTGTCTTTCAGATCCCCCTGAAAATAATTCCATAATTTTCGAAAGAGGATTTCCTTTTGTTGTTCATTAATCTCCCAGACTTGTGCTAAGAGCTGACTCTTAGCCCCAGTACCAGAAACAGTACTGGCCAATGTCTGTACGTCATGCGAGAAATTTTCCCCACCAAACCCTGCACCTGGATATAAATAAGAAGGACCAATACGACTATCTGCCGCTAAGCCTTGACGTACATGCTCGATATCGATGCCTAATTTCTCGGCGACCACAGCTAAATCATTGATATAGCTGATTCTGCTCGCCAACATGCCAGATACGCTTAACTTGGTAAATTCCGCATCTAACACAGGCATAAATAAATATTGTTGCTCACGTGGAAAGAGCGGTCGTAATAACTCTTGTAATACACGTTTGGCACGATCACTTTCACAACCAACAACCAGTTGAGAGGTTTGCATCAGGCTACGTAATGCATTGCCCTCTTGGATCACATCTGGTACATACACCCAATCATCTTCAGGCAACAATTCAGCACACTTTTGGGTTCCATGTAAACCCAATGTGGATGCATTAATCATTAATTTAGGATGACTGATGTTGCGTTGTTTGAGGGCTTTGAGTATTTCAATGCCTTGCAATTGCTCAGTAGGATTAAAACTAAAAAAATAGGCATCCACATCAAGGGGAATCACATCAAATGCGCAGTATTTTATTGCGCCAGTCTGATGTAGTTTATCAAGCAAGTCTTGTACAGATTGATCCTGAGCATAGACTTGCTCCGATGCTGGTTTTTTTAAAATATCACACCAGAAGACTTGATGGCCATATTCAGCCAACAATGCCGCCATAACCCCTGCACACAAGGTTTGACCAAATACTGCAATATTCATAGCGATACTCGTTTTAAAGTTTTAAATCTTTAATCATGACTTTAAAAGCTTCGCCTAAACTTGGGTGATCCATACCGTAATGCAACACCGCTTTTAAATAACCCAGCTTACTTCCACAATCAAAGGTTTGACCTTTCATACGATAGGCTTCTACCACATCTGTTTGTTGAAGCATCGCGATCGCATCGGTGAGTTGGATTTCATTACCCGCACCTTTTGGAGTTTGTTGAAGCAATTGCATGATTTTCGCAGGCAAAATATAACGTCCTACCACAGATAAGTTCGATGGTGCAGTACCCACTGCAGGTTTTTCAACAATCCCTTGCATTTGGATACTTTGTCCCTCAAGCGGTGACTCAGCCACATCCACAATCCCATATTGATCGACCATCTGTTCAGGGACAGCTTCAACCATAATTTGTGATGCTTGTGATTCGTTATATCGCTGAATCATTAAGCTCAAGTCATTAGTCGCTGACGAATCTTTGACTAAAACATCAGGAAGTAGTACGGCAAAATCATCATCGCCTACCACATCTTTTGCACACAACACAGCATGACCTAAACCTAAGGGTTGTGGCTGACGCACACTGATCACACTGACATGTGCCGGTAATATTTCAGTAATTTCTTTGAGTAAATCAAATTTCTTTTTTTGTTCTAAGGTGGTTTCCAGCTCAAAACTACGATCAAAATAATTTTCAATCGATGCTTTCGAAGCGTGTGTGACTAAAATAATTTGTTCAATGCCCGCAGCAATCGCTTCTTTGACCACATATTCAATTGCAGGGCGGTCAACTACAGTGACCATTTCTTTAGGAATCGACTTACTTGCGGGTAAAAAACGTGTGCCAAGACCTGCTACAGGAAGAATCGCTTTTTTGATCGACATATTCAAAGCTCTACAAAATATTTAATTTACTTAATTAGTTAACGCGAATTTCAGCACCGCGTTGATATCCATCTACATAGTATTCTAATTGAGATAACACCCAATCAACATCTTCATGTGTTGCAGTTAAATCATAGAAATGGTCAAATACTGGTAAAATTTCGTCTAAAGGATACGATTTTTCAAACGATCTGAGGATCCGACTATGCTCGGTAATCTGTGTATCTTCTTGATCGATCAATAGTTCTTCATATAACTTTTCACCTGGACGTAAACCTGAATACTGAATCGCAATATCACCTGTTTGTGATCCTTCTTCACGGACGGTTAATCCACTGAGTGAAATCATTTGTCGCGCCAAGTCTTGAATACGGACTGGCTCTCCCATATCCAACAAGAATACATCTCCACCCTCACCTAAAGCACCGGCTTGAATCACCAATTGAGAAGCTTCTGGAATGGTCATAAAGTATCGCGTAACATCAGGATGCGTCACTGTAATTGGACCACCCTTGGCAATCTGTTGCTTGAAAAGCGGGACCACTGAACCCGATGAACCGAGCACATTGCCAAAACGCACGATACTCACCTGAGTGTGATCTTGAGCTTCTGCCATCGCTTGACAATAGAGCTCCGCCATACGCTTGGTTGCCCCCATCACATTGGTTGGGCGAACTGCTTTATCCGTTGAAATCAGGACAAAGGTTTCCACTTGATTTCGTACAGCAGCATTTAGACTAAAGGCCGTACCGACTGCATTATTTTTTACACCTGCAATCGGGTTACATTCCACCAAAGGGACATGTTTGTAAGCTGCTGCATGATAAACAGTTTGTACTTGATATTGTGCGATGACACGCTCGAGCTTTTGCTGATCTAGAACCGTACCGAGAATCGGAATAATAGTTAACTCTGTTTTTTGGCGTAATTCTTTATCGATGCTATACAGTGCAAATTCTGTCAGTTCATATAACACCAACAGCTTAGGTTGGTTTTTGATAATTTGACGACACAGTTCAGACCCAATCGATCCACCCGCACCGGTGACCATCACAATTTTATTGGTGATATTTTTTGAAAGTAAATGGGCGACAGGAGGTACAGGATCACGACCGAGCAAGTCAATAATATCGACTTCTTGAATATCCGACAGTCGTATTTCACCATCAACCAATTTTGTTAAGCCTGGAATCTCGGTAATTTTTAAATGTGCGGGTTCTAAATTTTTTATAATTTCGGTTTTACGTTGACGACCCACCGAAGGCAACGCAATCAGAATTTCATTCACTTGATGCTTGTTCAGCACTTTTTGTGCATCCGCTGCATGATAGACTTTTAATCCACCAATATTCTTCGCGGCAAGCGCAACATCATCATCTAAAAAAAGCACAGGTAAATGTTCATCAGAATTATTCAGCATAGCCGCGACTTGTTGACCCGCAAAACCAGCCCCATAAATGGCAATTCTTTTTCTTGGAATATCTGCATGCAATACATATTTAACTAAAGCTCTAATGATCCCTCGACTAAGCCAAATCCATGCAAACATCATAAATCCAAACATCAACGGAATTGAGGTCGGAATAAATGCATGAGTAAAATAAGCTAAAGCATATAGTGCCAATACCGTGAGTGTTGTCGCTAAACCTAACTGGAAAATAAAGGCCTCATTAAAGGCTCTTACAATAAAGCTGTAGATCCGTGCTAAACCGAGTGCGCAGACTGCAATCAACGACACCCAAAGAGATCCAAAAGCCAGATTCGGCACAACTTCTACGCCTAAATCAAACTGGCGAATGGCGTAACACAGCCAAATCAGAATAGGAAATATTAAAAAATCCAAACAGACTAGAAAAAGTTGTTTGGTCCCCCTTGGTGCTGATGCTAAATTTATAATCGTTGATTTCACAGTCTAGATCTTATCACTCTATATAATCGCTATTTAGAAAGGGTATTGAGAATATCCCTCCATGCCTTCAAATTTAGATATTACAATATCACTTTTATCCCGATATTTTTTGAATCACTTCCGTTATGGCATTGACTGTTGTTTGCATACTCTCTTTGCTTAATGTCGGATGAACCAAGAACATTAAACTCTCTTCACCTAAGCGTTTAGCATTCGCTAAACGCTGTTCAGGACGCCACGGTGTATCATCAAATGCATGCTCCAAATATACCTCAGAACATGAACCACTAAAGCACGGCACACCCAGTGCATTGATTTCTGCCATAATACGATCACGCGACCAACCTGATGGCAATTGTTCGCTATTCACTTGAACATAGCACTTATATGCTGCATGTATATAGTCTTCTGAGGGCTGATGCATAGTAAAATAAGGGCTATTGGCAAATGCTGCATAGATGGTTTGCATATTTGCATGACGTTTCGCCTTCCACGCTGGCATTAGCTTTAACTGTAAACGACCAATGACCGCTTGCATCTCCATCATGCGCCAGTTGGTGCCAAATGAGTCATGTAACCAACGGAAACCTGGTGGATGTTGTTTGTTGTAAATACTATCGAAGTTTTTACCATGGTCTTTGTATGACCACATTTTTTTCCACAGCGTTTCATCATTGGTGGTGACCATGCCACCTTCACCACCTGTGGTCATGATTTTATCTTGGCAGAAAGACCATGCACCAATGTGTCCAATAGAACCTGCCGATTTACCTTTATACTTTGCGCCATGTGCCTGTGCACAGTCTTCAATCACATAAAGACCTTTATCGGAAGCCAATTGCATAATTGGATCCATATCACACATCCAACCGGCCAAATGTACACAGATAATGGCTTTAGTCTTTGGCGTCAGTACAGCTTCAATGGTACGGCGTGAGATATTTTGTGAATCTAGCTCTACATCAGCAAATATAGGATTTGCACCTGCGGTTACAATTGAACTTGCTGAGGCTAAAAAAGTACGTGAGGTGACAATCACATCATCACCTACACCGATATCCAATGCTTTTAAAGCAATATCGAGTGCGACGGTACCGTTTGCAAGTGCCACTGCATATTGAGTCTCAGCAAATTGTGCAAACTCTTTTTCAAACTCACGGCATTCTTGTCCCGTCCAATAGTTTACTTTATTTGACAGTAATACTTTTGATACAGCATCTGCTTCTTGTTGACTAAAGCTTGGCCATGGTTCAAATGCTGTGTTTAACATGATGATTCCTAGAATTACTCAAAAGCTAAAAATTATTTTTTCTCTAAAATTCTTGCAGGGTTTCCCACAACAGTCACACCTGCGGGAACGCTTTTAGTGACCACTGCACCCATACCAACAATTGCGCCTTTCCCAATCACTAAAGGTTTGTCTGGTGTACCTTGTTTAATCACTGCACCAGTGCCAATATAAGCATGGTCTTCTATATGAATGTTGCCATTGCATTTTACACCAGGTGCCAAAGTGACATAGTCACCAATGACACAGTCATGCGCCACATAACTAAAGTAATTCGCATGGAAATACTTACCAATTTGAATATTTGAAGTAAAGTGTACGTGGTTGCACAAAACTGCCCCCTCACCTATCTTTACCTCATCCATCATAATCATTGTATCTGCATAAACAGACCAAGCTTTAATACCTACTAAATTAAGTTTCAAAACAAGTTTTTCTCGAATTTTACTATTTGCTATAGCAATAGCAACATATTTTTCCTGAGCAGGTAACTTCGTAAACTCATCAAAGTTATATACTTTATGACCATTAATTAAGCCGCTATTTTCACCATCATCAATAAAGACTAGCTCATAATCTTGTGTAGCAAGATGACTCAATTGTTTTCTAGCTATGGGCATAACACCACGGCCAAAGCCGCTTGCCCCATATATAGCATAGAATATTTTATTACTGGTCATCTTTGTTTCCAGTAAAACGAGTCATCGTTACTTCTTCAGATTGATTAATACCTTCCTTAATTAATACCTTCTTAACTGTTTGAAACATAATTTTAAAATCAAGCCAAACTGATTGATTTTCGACATACCAAGTGTCGAGTTTAAATTTTTCTTCCCAGCTAATTGAGTTTCTACCATTAACCTGTGCATAGCCAGTCATACCGGGGCGTACATTATGACGTTTAGCCTGCTCATCATTATATAAGGGCAAATAATCCATAAGGAGTGGGCGTGGACCAACAATACTCATATCACCTTTAATGACATTCCACAGCTCAGGCATTTCATCTAGGCTAGTTGAACGCAGCATTTTTCCAAATTTTGGCAAACGTTTTTCATTAGGTAATAAATTACCTTGTGCATCTCGCTCGTCCGTCATAGTACGAAATTTTATCATTTCAAAAGGCTTACCATGTAAACCTGGGCGAACTTGACGAAAAATAACAGGTGATCCTAAATTTTTACGTACTTTATAAGCAACATAAAAATATAGAGGAGAAAGTAAGATTAACGCGATAGAAGCAATGGTAATGTCTAGAAAACGTTTTAACATCTATAAATCCAAAATTTTTATCAGTTTTTCATTTACCTTATTAGCATCAAATTTTTCAATCGCTATTTTATGACTCGCAAGCCCCATAATCCGAATCTGTTCTGGATGCTCAATAAAGTAAATCATTCTATCGGCTAAAGCTTCAGGATCCCATTTTGGTACCAAAAAGCCATTAACCCCATCAACAACAGTTTCTCTACAGCCTGGAACATCTGTGGTAATAATAGCCCGCCCAACGGCCATTGCCTCTTGCGTACTTCGCGGCACTCCTTCACGATAGTAAGAAGGTAAAACAAAGACACTAGAACAAGCTATCCAATCATAAACATTATTAACATGACCAGGATATTCAATAATATTTGCTTGTATTAAATCATTTAGATCATCTTCTTTTAAACTACCTAAAGCTGCTTTATCGATTGCGCCTAACACTTTAAATTTAACATTAGGATATCTTAATTTTACAATTTTAGCTGCTTTAATATAATCATGTATACCTTTTTCAGCAAGCAAGCGTGCAATAAAAATAAAAGATATATCTGAATAATTTATTTCAGAATATTTATATTCATTTAAATTTAAACCTATCCCCCCCAAAACTTCTACATTTTTTACTTTTATTGAATATTTTTCAATTAAATCTTTTACATCATCAGGATTTAAGAAAATCAAACGATCAAGTTGTGGCAAAGCTAGTTTGTACAAAAAAACTTGTATTTTTTTTATGAGTTTCGTTTTTTTTGAAACCCCTTGGGGCTGTTCGGTAAATGTATAACCTAAACCCTCCAACATACCTATAATAACTGGAACATTTGCTATTTTTGCAGCTAATGTTCCAAAAATAACAGGTTTAGAAAAATATGACAAAACCAAATCTGGAGAAATATTTCGTATAATCTTTATAAGCTTAAGTGTCGAAATAAAATCCAAAATTGGATTAAGTCCACTTCTACTAAAATCATAAAAAATAGGAATCGCGCCTAATTTTTTAATTTTATTGAAATTTTCAATATTATCATCTGTAACTAGAGCGAATACACTGTGCCCATCTCCAGATAACCTTTTTATTAATTCTGCACGAAACCCCCCCATACTTGATGAAGTAGTACCAATAATTAAAACTTTCATAAGTCAACCACTTTCTTATTCAGAAATGAAATCTGACACATAACATATCCCAAAACCAACCAAAGAAACATAAAGGTTACACTTTTAGTTAATAATACCGATAACAACACATATATTAAAAGAAAAAAACCCAACATATTTCTCTCATTATATAAATAAGAAGAATCTTTAAATATTTTTGATAAAATTAAAACAAACGATAATAATAATAAAAACGCAATTGAAAAAAAAGCACCTGAACCAAAAAATTGCCATGCACTTAATAAATTATGAGAATAACTGTTAATAAAACCATATTTTTCTATAAGTTGATTAGGATTTCCAAATAAAATATTATCAACTAATTTTGAAATAGCAAAGTTTGTAAACTCAATTCTAGCAACATATGATTCATCATCATTAATTGCATCCTTTGAAACAGCCATCCTACCTAAATGATCCAAATTCAAGTTTACAATAATAAAAAATATCAACAAGAACAGAAATATCATTTGTTTAATATATTTAAAAAACAAATCCTTGAAATAAAAAAGACCTATAATTAATATAGTTAATATAAATATATAAAAATTACTCCTCCCTCCGACACCAAATAGAGAAAACAATCCAATAAAAAATACCAACACCCTAATCTTAGGAGCAGCAACCATAAAAGATAATATTATTAAAAAAATATAATAATCACCAAAATGCAAATGGGTGATAGAAATATCTTGAATATTATTTCTTAAAGTATAATAATCGACAATAAACCCATCACCCTTATTTATTAATACCAGAAAAAATAAAAAAACTGATACAAACAAAGGTAAAAAATTCCTTTTATAATTAAAATTAAAATTATATAGTGATATACCCAAAAAAAACCAAACTAAAGCATTTAAAAATATATCAAGAACAAATTCAAGAGAATTTCGATTATTAACATCTAATAAAATTTCATTAAATGTAGTATATGATAAAATAGAAATAGCCATAAACAAAAACGGCAACAAAAAACACAAACCCAAGCCACTTTTGAAAAAAAATCTATAATTTATTAGAATAGAAAACAATGCCAACAAGCCAAAAAAATAATGAATAAATGGATAATTTTGATAAAAGAATAATTTTGTAATCAAAGTAGTAAGCATTAAAATTATGCTTAAAAATACTATAAAATTATTCAAACCATTTATTTTAAAAATCATTTAAAATATTCCCTAAAAACAACTCAATGCCTGATCTATCTAAAACATTTCCCCATTGAAATTCTTTAAAAATTTCATTTGATGCAACTTTTGATTCATCTTCATTAAAAGAACCTTCATCATCAATCCATATAAAGTTAGAATTATATTTTTTATCAAACTCATTTGACCATAAATATCTATTTGATATCACTTTCAAACCCGATGCCAAATATTCGAGTGTTTTTGTGCTAGTTTGTATATTATAAGGATAAATATTAGGGGTATAATTTAAACCATATCTAGAATTAAAGTAAATTTCAGCTATGCTATCTCGATCAACTCTACCTAATAATGTAATATTTCTCTTATTTCCTAAAATTTCTTTCTCCTTAATATTTACATGACCTACAATAGCTATTTTGTACAATTGAGAAATTTTTAAAATAACATCTATTAAACCAGGTCTTCCTGAAACCGATCCGCAGTAGACCACATCAAACAGTGGTTTTTTACTAGGTTTCTGAAAAAAATGTTCATCCACCCCCATATCACGGTAGATAAATGGTATTTTTTTGTTAAAATTTAATTCCTTACAAACTAAATCATTTAAAAAAATACGACCTGAAGGCTTTGTATTTACTATCTTCTTAGCGTAATTTTTAAATCTAGCATAAGGAGGTGTAGACAAACTTTGATACTCATGAATTTCTTTAGCTCTACCATTAGATTTTTTCCAAAATGGTCTAGCACCCATAAAATAAATGTTAATATCATTTTGAGGATCTAAAACATAATCAAGCTGAACTAAATGCCCCTTTGATTCCAAATATTTTTTATATGCATAAGCTTCAGGAGTATAAGCATTTTTTGAGATTGTGACACCAATATACATTTTATTTCCACAGTTTATTTAAATAAAAAAATTGAAACGTTAGCAAGAATAAAACAATTTTATCAAAAAAATTAAAATCTTTGGGGCTATAGTTTATTAACTGTCCTTTCAAAATATAACTCTCAATCTTATTAAGATTATGCTTTTTTAAAAAATACTCGTATGAATTAACCACATTTTCCACTTTTCGAGTTGTAATTCTCTCATGTCTGTGACTAATGTCTACAACCTGCGTAGGGGCTGATATATACTTAAAAATTATGTTTTTTTTCTTTAATAGATTATACCAACACTCTAAGTCCTGCCAGGCTTTTAAATTTTCATCAAACCCTCCTACTTCCTTTATAATTTTTGTTTTTAAGAAAATTTGATTACCTATAAAATTTTGCTTTAACAATTTTTTAGCTGAATTAACTCCAAAAATTTTAAATATATTAAAACGGTTTGGAGTACGAAATTCATCATCAGCGACTTTTAAAATACTACTAGAGAAGAAACCAATATTATCATTTAATGATGCTTTATTTACGAATAATTTAATTCTATTTTCTAAGAAATAGTCATCATCATCCAACCCTGTAATATATTCACCCCTTGCATTTTCAATAGCAATATTACGACTTACACATGCTCCACTATTCTTCTCTTTTAAAAAAAATCTAATACGTGAATCTTGATTACTAATGTCTTCTAAATATTTATGTGTACCATCTGTAGAACAGTCGTCCACAATAATAATTTCTAATTTTTGGTATGTTTGTTGGCGTACAGACTCAACAGCACGCTTTAATAACTCTACTCGATTAAATGTAGGAATATAAACTGTTACTAAAGGATTATACTGCTCTAAATTCATCATCAATTCTCCCCGAACAAATCTCGCGTATAAACCTTATTAGCATATTCTTTCAGATCGTCACTCATTCTGTTCGCAAGTATGACATCTGAACATAATAAGAACTGATTTAAGTCATTTTGTAGCGCATACGCTTCAAATTTTTCTTGATTTAGGGTCGGTTCATAGATTTGAATTTCAATATTATATTCTTCTAATTCACGAATAATATCTTGAATAGCTGAATCTCTAAAATTATCTGAACCAGCTTTCATGGTTAGACGGTAAACCCCCACAACATTTGGACGTTTTTTCAAAATCTCTTTTACAATAAATTGTTTACGAGTCTTGTTAGAGTGAATAATTGCCTGAATTAAGTTCTGTGGCACATCTTTATAGTTAGCTAATAACTGCTTGGTATCTTTTGGTAAGCAATAACCACCATAGCCAAATGATGGATTGTTGTAATGCTTACCAATACGAGGGTCCAAACTTACACCTTGAACGATATCTAAAGTGCTTAGACCTTGCTTTGCACAGTAAGTATCTAATTCATTAAAATATGCAACTCGCATTGCTAGATATGTATTTGAAAATAGCTTAACAGCTTCAGCTTCAGTTGCATTCATACAAAGTGTTGGAGCATTTTGATTAACAGTAGCATTCAAATAAAGCCGAGCAATTGCCTCTCCTCGCTCCGACTTCTCACCCACAATAATTCGTGATGGATACAAATTGTCATAAAGTGCTTTTCCTTCACGTAAAAACTCTGGGGCGAAAACAATTTGTTCTGTTTTAAATTTTGCTTTTATTTGCTCTGTATAGCCTACAGGTATCGTAGATTTAATAATAATGGTAGCAGTTGAATTAATTGGTAAAATTTGTGAAATGACACTTTCAATTGACGATGTATCAAAGTAGTTGGTATCAGAATCATAGTTCGTAGGCGTTGCTACAATGATGTAGTCTGCTTTTTCGTAAGCATCTTTTGCATTTACAGTTGCTATTAAATTAAGCTGATTTTCTTCCAACGCTTTTTCAATATATTCATCAGCAATAGGAGATTTACGGTTATTAATTGACTTTACACGATCAACATTAATATCTAAGCTTGTTACTCTATGCTGACATGCAAATAGTACAGCATTTGATAAACCTACATAGCCTGTACCTACAACAGTAATACTTAACACTTGACAATTCCTAAGACTGAGATTTTAATGATTTTTTAAAAATAGGGAAAAAATGTATCTTAAACAAAAGGCCATTTTTATAGAAGTAATTAAAAAATGTTAGCGAAAGCAACTCAATAATCAATACACTATATGCTGCACCAATTAGCCCAAAATAATGGATCATAACATATGATATAGGTAATGCAGTTATTGCGACGCACATCATTTTTTTTGAAATATAGCTGTAACTTTCTTCTTTCACCAAAAAACGTGCTGAAATAGTACCCAAACTACTACATAACGTTGCCAGACCCAATATCACTATCAAATCATAGGCATTTCTATAATCACTTCCATAAAGCAAGTTTAATACCCACTTACCTAAGATAGCCAATAGCGATATAATTATCAAAGATATAACCAGTACTACAGCATTTAATTTTGCAATCATCGTATATGACACATAGTTGTTTTTTTCTTGATAGATTTTACTTAAAACTGACGTAATGATAGATGTATTAATAAAAGCCCAAGACATCCCCAAAGTTACTGCAACAGCATATAGACCTAACTCATGAGTGGTAGTAAGTGCTGCTAACATAAGACTTGTTACTTGCGTATACAATGTAACAGCCAGGGTAGACAATACCAAAGCACTGCCCGCACCTAAATAATAATTTCTATAAGACTTCAAACTGAGAGGTTTTAAATGCTGATTTCTATTAAAAATATACTTCTTGATTAGATAAGGAATTAATGTAGTCAGAACGATAGGAATTCCTAAAAAAACGTAATCCAACTCTAAAAAAACGATTACATACCGAACAATTAAAGCTACACCTAAGCCTATTATATTTACAATTGCATTAATATAAGAGTGTAATACCGCATTATTGTAAATCGTATATATATCTTGAGTAATAAAATATGCTGCGAGTGCAGTTGCTGTACCAAAAATTAACGTTAAAAAATCAGAGTAGTAATATAAACCCAATAAAATTGGCATTGAACATGTAAAAAATAAAATCTTTCTTAAATTTTGGGTCCCAAAAAGATATCTTAGACCTGAACTTGGATTTCGACTTACTCGCTTAAATAAAATTTCTTGATTCCCAAACCAAGTTAATGTTTGCACAAAACCAAATAATGTTGCTGTAAAAGCTATTTTACCAAAGTTAGTCGGTCCTAGATATTTAGCTACATACGATGTAACGAAGATAAGACCAAAAATTGATATAAACTTTTCCAACATCATCCATAAGGAATTTGAAACAATTCTACCTGAGAGAAATTTCATAATTCAGGCTGTACCTCATAAGATAAAGTTACTAAACTGACTAAGTAGCGAACAATATCATACCGCCTTGTGCTTTTAATACAATAAATTTCTTAAACACTAATACTAGCTTCATCTTTTAGAATTTAACAAAATATGGAGTATTACACCCTGTCATCAAAAATATCCTTATATATATTTATTGTTATATTTGGTATAAAATGTCGCTTAGCTTTATATAGTTAAGTTAAGATTAATTTTTGAATAATCATAAATGTATACAATATAGGAATACGAGTGAGTCACTATCGTTATAGTTTGCTGTTAGCATTAAGTTTAAGCTTTACAGGATGTGCTGTTACCTCAGGTCTTCAAACCTATGACTTACCTGAACAAGGTGTTTTTCAGACGGATTTAGGGACTGAAGTCAATGTCATCAAACTCACTCAAGAAACTCTTTTTGCTGTTCAACCTGCACAAGTCAATGTCCACCAAGATTTGGGACATTTGTTTCTACAAAATCAAAAACAATATCAACTCAGTCCAGGTGATGTACTATCCATTTATCTATGGGCATATCCAGAAATTACACCACCCACCAATAACATTAGTAATGAAGAAGCCATTAAAGCTAACGGGTACCAAATCGACTCTCGTGGCTATATTCAATTTCCGATTATTGGACGGTATAAAGCGGCTGGCAAAAGTTTAGATCAAGTCAATCAAGAACTTCGTCAATTACTTGCGCGTTATTTGAAAACCCCAGATGTTATTGCTCGAGTTTTGTCTTACCAAGGTCAGCGCTATTCGGTACAAGGCAATGTCATGAAAGGTGGTCAATATACGCTGAATGACCAACCCACCAGTATCTATACTGCGCTTGGCTTAGCTGGAGGCGTCAACACACAATTTGGTGCAAATACGTCGATTAGTCTGGTTCGCAATGGTCAAACCTATAATTTAAATTCGATTGAGCTGGAGAAAGCAGGGTTTTCACTACACAATCTTTTGGTGCAAGCCAACGATACGATTTACGTGAACTCACGCGAAAATCAAAAAATCTATGTCATGGGTGAGTCGGGGAAAAATCAATCTCTACCAATGCGTGATCAGGGCATGACTTTAAGTGATGTGATTGGGGAAAGTTTAGGGCTTAATCCATTATCTGCAAGCAGTAGTAAAATTTACGTCGTCAGAAGTCAAGCTGACTCCCCGATGACTGAAATCTTCCATATGGATCTGTCTAGCATTGCCAATTTTGGTCTCGCCAATCAGTTTAAAATGCAAAGTAATGATATTGTGTATGTTGATGCGACAGGTTTAACGCGCTGGCAACGTGTGGTCAACCAGGTAATTCCTTTCTCCAATGCTTTATATAATTTAGATCGTTTGGGGAATTGATGAATTTTCAAAATATTTTAGTGGTCTGTATTGGAAATATCTGTCGAAGCCCCATGGCAGAGTATTTCCTAAAAGATGCGTACCCTGATCGAAACATACACTCTGCTGGGATTTCTGGTCTAGTTGGCCATCCTGCAGATGATAAAGCATTACAATGTATGCAAAATTTCGGTATAAATATGCAAGATCATGTGGCGCGCAAACTGAATGCTGAATTGGTCAAAAATGCGGATTTGATTCTTGTCATGAGCCAGAACCAACAGAAGCATATCGAACAAACATGGCCATACGCAAAAGGAAAAACCTTTCGCTTGGGGCACTGGCGTGAAAAAAATATTGCGGATCCTTACCAACACGATCAAGCATTCTTTAATGACACCTGTCAGTTGATTCAGGATTGTATCGCTGATTGGAAAAAACACCTTTAATATTTTGAATAAAGATTATGAGTCAAACCGCGAATACCGAAGATACAATTGATTTAAAAGAATTATTTTTTTCATTAATCGCACAATGGAAACTGATTGCCTTGTGTGTGATTTTGAGTCTGGTCTGTGCCCTACTCTACTTGCGTACAACACCAGATACCTACTCTGTTGATGCTTTGGTCCAAGTTGAAGAAAGCAAAGGGACTTCAGCAGCACTTTTGGGTGATCTCTCAAGTATGATTGAGCAGAAACAACCCGCTCAAGCAGAAATTGAAATCCTAAAATCTCGATTAGTCCTTGGTTCAGTGATTGAGAATTTAAATTTAGATCTTAGGGTATCTGGTACGCAAAACTCTTTCTTTAATCGTTTATTTTCGCCACATGACTATTCGACCAGTTATTCACGTCAATCTGTGATTTTTAAGGATGACGAAAAATTTTTTGCTATTCCACATTTTCATATTCCTCAGAAATTTCGTGACCGTACATTGGCGCTGAATTTTACTGAGAAACAATTTACCCTGACGGATATAAAAACCGAAGAAGTGGTGCTAAAAGGTTCAGTAAACCAACTCAATCAAATCTCTACGCGTGATGGCGTATGGAAAGTTGAGATTCGCACACAAGATCAATTGAATGACCGCTATATCATCACCAAACAGTCTTTGCCTGCTGCGATGAAATCACTTTTGGCCAACTATTCAGTGGCTGAAAAAGGGAAAATGACTGGTGTTTTAGGATTAAACTATCAAGGTCAAGATAAAGAGCACATTACAAAAGTCCTGAATACGATTTTAAATGCGTATAGTCAGCAAAATGTAGAACGTCGTTCTGCCGAAACTGCGCAAACGCTCAAATTCTTGGATGAACAACTCCCAGAACTAAAACAACAACTGGATGTCGCCGAACGTGAATTTAACAAATTCCGTCAAGGCTTTAATACGGTTGATGTCACCAAAGAATCTGAATTGTATTTGACGCAAAGTGTTGCCTTAGAAACACAAAAAGCAGAACTTGAGCAAAAAGTCGCTGAAGCGGGTGCGAAATACACCAACGAACATCCAATCATGCAACAAATGAACGCTCAACTAGGCGCGATCAATAAAAAAATTAATGAATTGGATGGCACATTAAAACAACTCCCAGACTTGCAACGTCGCTATCTACAGTTATTCCGTGAAGTTGAAGTCAAACAACAGTTGTATACAGCTTTGCTGAATTCGTACCAACAACTTCGCATTGCGAAAGCGGGGGAAATTGGTAATGTTCGTATTGTTGATACTGCCGTAGAACCGATTGAACCAATTAAGCCTAAAAAATTACAGATCCTAATTCTGTCC
This sequence comes from Acinetobacter sp. ANC_7513, assembly GCF_056779915.1. Classification (NCBI taxonomy): domain Bacteria; kingdom Pseudomonadati; phylum Pseudomonadota; class Gammaproteobacteria; order Moraxellales; family Moraxellaceae; genus Acinetobacter; species Acinetobacter sp. ANC_7513. Next base: position 44,083 of record NZ_JBWYIW010000011.1, on the reverse strand, counting down.
ATTGTCCTTGGTGGTTTCCTCGGGACACTTCTGGCGCTGTTACGTAATATGATGCGCTCAGGCATCAAAGATTCTAGTCAAATTGAAAATGAATTAGATCTGCCGGTTTATGCAACGGTACCGCGTTCTCCAATGCAAGAAAGCCGAATTAAGATGCTGAAAAAGCATAAGAAAATCCCAATTCTGGCGATTAAGAATAGCGATGACATTGCGATTGAAAGTTTACGCAGTATGCGCACGGCGATTCATTTTGCGCTGAGTTCAGCTCGAAATAATGTGATTATGATTTCTGGTCCTGCACCTGAAGTGGGTAAATCATTTATTTCAACCAATTTAGCAACAATATTAGCGCAAGCCGACAAACGTGTTTTGATTATTGATGCTGACTTACGTCGTGGTTATCTACACAAATATTTCAATATTGAAACACAGCCAGGTTTGACTGATTACATGACTGATCAGCACTCTCTACAAAATATTATTCGAGACACTGAAGTCGCTGGTTTAAGTGTGATCACCCGTGGTAAGAGTCCGAGCAATCCATCTGAGATGTTGAGTTCTGAAAAATTCAAACAGTTGCTTGAACAGCTTTCAACACAGTTTGATCATGTGATCATTGACACGCCACCTGTACTTGCGGTGACTGATGGTATTATCATTTCGCAATATGCAGGTGTGAATTTGGTCATTGCTCGCTATGCGAAGACACAAATGAAAGAACTCGAAATCACAGTCAATCGTTTCGAACAAGCCGGTGTGAAAGTGAATGGCTTTATTCTAAATGACATTCAACGTAATGCGGCAGGTTATGGCTATGGTTATAACTATGCGTATGCGTATAAAGCATCAAAAGACAATGATTAATTATTGTTGAATAAAAGCCTGATCTATTCAGGCTTTTTTTATGCCGATCTAACACTGTATATTTGTGAAATTTTGTTGATTTCATTGAAATTCTATATCGCTGAAAGTGAATTGACGCTATGCTGTTTTGGTTCCGCGATTTTAGAATGTCGCACATAGAATTGAAAAAAATTGGAAATCTCATGAGTAAAGCTTTACCCATCGCTGTTGCTGTCGTTTTAGGCGGTGCTGCGCTCGTCCCTGTTTATTATGCAAGTCAACATCCAACATCTGCGACAGTTTCTAGCATGACTGCAGATGCAAAACCGATTGATAAAATCAGTTATGCACTCGGTTATGAAGTTGCCAGCCAAACTCCTCCTGAAGTTGCCATTGATCCGTTTATTGTCGGTGTTCGTGAAGCGCATGCTAAAAAAGAACGTGCCTATACCGATGAAGAACTGCAAACTGCCTATGTGGCTTTACAAAAAGAATTAGAAGAAAAAAAAGTCGAGGACTCTAAAGCTGCCAATGCACAAAGCAATAGCTTCCTTGCTGAAAATGCGAAAAAACCGAATGTTAAAACAACCGCTTCTGGCTTGCAGTACCTCGTCAGCAAAGAAGGTACAGGCAAACAACCTGCTACAAACTCCGTGGTTAAAGTGCATTACACCGGTAAATTACTTGATGGCAAAGTCTTTGATAGCTCGGTTGAACGTGGTGAACCGATTGAATTTCCGTTGAATCAGGTCATCCCTGGTTGGACCGAAGGCCTACAATTGATGAAGGAAGGCGGTAAAGCAACCTTATATATTCCATCAAATCTGGCTTATGGTGAACAAGGTGTTCCTGGTACGATTCCACCAAACAGCACGCTCATTTTTGATGTTGAATTAATCGAAGTCAAATAAGTTAATCAAAAGGAGAGCCTGCAGCTCTCCTTTTTTGGATTTGAATGATGAAAAAAATCTCTATATTAAGCAGTCTGCTGATCCTCAGCTCTGGCTCATTTGCGGCAAACATTAGCAATAAAAGTACTGAAAAAGATCAGCTCGGATATAGCTATGGCTACGTAATGGGACGTACTAATGCGGATACATTAAAAGATATTAATTTGGATGCTTTTATTGAAGGATTGAAACAAGGCTCAACTGGTCAAAAATCGAGTTTAACCGATCAAGAAATGGCGCAGGCTTTAACCAAATACAAAAAGCAAAGCGAATCGAAACAGCTGATTGAATTTCAAAAATTAGCTGCAGAAAATTTAAAATCTGGGCAGCAATTTTTACAAGAGAATACCAAAAAAGCAGGTATTGTCACACGACCAACAGGGCTGCAATATCAAGTGATTCAGCAAGGTCAAGGCAAAACACCTAAAGCGACGTCAAAAGTGAAAGTTCATTATGAAGGGCGTTTGATCGATGGGACGGTATTCGATAGTTCGATCGCACGTAATCAAGCGGTTGAATTCCAATTGAGTCAAGTCATTCCGGGTTGGACTGAAGGCTTACAACTCATGAAGGAAGGTGCTAAATACCGCTTCTTTATTCCTGCTGATTTGGCCTATGGTGAGATCGGTTCAGGCGATGCGATAGAGCCGAACAGCACCTTAATCTTTGATGTCGAACTTTTAAAAGTTTTGCCTTAATGTTCACATAACTTATAAAAAACATCGCGGAAGCGATGTTTTTTATGTTTTTATTGAGAGTCTGTTTGAAGCATTAGCCGTGTTTTAACTGTCTTGGTCTAAAGCCAGTCGCAAATAAACCCATTACATAGGCAACCACACCTAATACACAAAGAGCAAGCACTTCAAATACACGAATCCACGGTGCTACATCTGGGTTATACCAGCTTAGACCATACCATAGGGCTGCGATCATCACGGCGTTACCCACCATAAATTGGAAAAATAACTTTTTCCAGTGCGGACCAAATCGGAATATTTCACGCTTGTGTAAATAGAAATATAGCATCCCTGCATTGACTAAAGCAGAACCTGTAGATGACAACGCCAATGCCATATGGAGTTCTTCCCAGCCCATCCATTTGAAGATACCAATAAAAACCACATTGAGAATGGCATTGGCTGCAACTGCCATTAGGCCAACACGTACTGGGGTTTTGGTATCTTGAATCGCATAAAATCCAGGAGCAAAGACTTTAATCAACATGAATGCCAAAACACCACCACTCATACATTGTAATGCCAAAGCGGTCATTTCTGTCGCTCGTGCATCAAAAGCACCGTGTTGGAACAGCGCTTGAATAATCGGTGTAGACAACATAAATAAAGCGATACTGGCTGGGATACCAGCAAATACGATGACACGTGCAGCCCAATCTAACATGGCCTTAAATTTAGTTTGATCCTGTTCAGCTTTACGCGCAGAGAGTGCAGGCAGAATCACCGTTCCAATGGCTACACCAATTAAGCCCAAAGGCAATTCGGTCATCCGTTCTGCAGTATAAAGCCATGACACAGAACCATTTTGCATAAAAGACGCCCAAATGGTATTGAGTAGTAAATTAATTTGTGTGACTGAAACCCCAAACAGTGCAGGCAACATTAATTTTAAAATACGCTCGACACCTTCGTGCTTAAAATCAACTTTAGGGGGGATCAGGAGTTTTTTGCGCCACAGTTCCGGAATTTGTAGGGCTAATTGCAAAATGCCAGCAAACACCACTGCCCAACCCAATGCCATAATGGGTGTTTCCATATATGGAGACAGCCACAAAGCCCCTGCAATCATAGCAATATTCAACAACACTGGCGCAAATGCGGGTGTGGTAAATGAGCCATAGCTGTTTAAGATACTGCTGGCAAATGCCGTCAGCGACATAAACATCAGGTAGGGAATGGTGAGACGGAATAAGTCGACTGACAAATCAAATTTGGCTGCATCGGCATGAAATCCTGGCGCATAAACATACAATATCGCAGGTGCAACAATCATACACAGCAAAGTTAATGCAGTCATCACGGTAAGCAAACATCCAAATACCCGACTAATTAGGATCTGAACTTCAGCATGGAGTTTGGTGGTTTTATATTCTGTGAGAACAGGAATAAATGCTTGGGAAAATGCACCTTCGGCAAAAAGACGCCTAAAAAAGTTGGGAATACGAAACGCTACAACAAAAGTATCGAAGTCTTTACCTGCCCCGAACACATTTAACAGCACCATGTCTCGAATAAGCCCCATGACACGAGACAACATGGTCATTGCACTCACAATAAAGGTGGATCGCCAAAGCGCCATCATATTCACCACTTAAAAAGATTGACGATATTGTAATAAAACTTCGCTTTTAAATTGTTATTTCATTCGACAAAGCATCATATTTTTCGTTGATTTAATTGATCTCTAAAATAAGACCATTGAAAATGCGGTCCTGGATCGGTCTTTCGTCCAGGTGCAATATCTGAATGCCCTGCGATATGACTTTTAATTTTAGGATAAGCGTGTTGAAGTGTTGCCACGACCTCAACTAAAGCTTGGTATTGTTGTTCCGTAAAATTTTGATCATCACTACCCTCGAGTTCAATGCCAATCGAATAATCATTGCATTCTGGATTTGCCATATACGTAGAGCGTCCCGCATGCCAAGCACGGTCTTTAAAGTTAACAAACTGTAAAATTTCGCCTGACCTTAAAATCAATAAATGTGCTGAGACCTGCATCCCTTCAATGGTTTTAAAATAAGGATGTGCATTCCAATCTAATTTATTTTGGAAAAACTGCTCAATATAGCCTCCTCCAAACTGTGAGGGCGGTAAGCTAATATTATGGATGACCACCAGTTGAATGTCAGTATGGTCTGGTCTTTGATTAAAATTTGGTGAAGCAATAAATCTTGCACCTTGTAATACACCATCTACCACTTGAAGCTTGGGTACATTCGACATGTGTGATCTCAATCCGTGTTTGCAACTTATGACAATTCATCCACGCTCATCTTTGCAAAAGACTTGGACGAAAAAAACAGCACCATTACTTGAGGTGCAATGGTAATATATTGCTCATTTTTCTGGTGCCTACAATAGGGATTTTATGAGCATACCGCAATCTTTGCTTGAACAATCAATTCAAATCAATATCCAACAAGCATTGCAAGAAGATATTGGTGAGCGTGATATCACCGCATTGCTGACACCTGAAGATGAACAAGCAACAGCAACCATTATCAGTCGTGAAACGATGATTCTTGCAGGACAACCGTGGGTCAATGCTTTAATTAAAGCCTACGATCCAAGCGTTGATGTGATTTGGTTAAAGCAAGATGGCGATCAAGTTCAAGCCAATGAGGCATTTTTAAAACTAGCAGGCTCAGCACGCAGTCTGTTAACCGTTGAACGCCCAGCACTTAATTTTATACAAACCCTTTCTGCTGTTGCTACAAAAACGGCTGAATATGTGAAACATTTAGAAGGTTTAAATACCAAACTACTGGATACACGTAAAACATTACCTGGCTTACGTATTGCGCAAAAATATGCGGTGGGTGTAGGTGGTGGTCAAAACCATCGTTTAGGTTTATTCGATGCTTTTTTAATTAAAGAAAACCATATTATGGCTGCAGGTGGTATTCAGCAAGCAATCGAAAAAGCGCATGCCATTGCACCAGGTAAACCTGTGGAAGTCGAAGTTGAAACTTGGGATGAGTTAAACCAAGCTTTAGATGCTGGTGCCGATATCGTCATGTTGGACAATTTCAGCCAACAACAAATGATTGATGCAGTCAAGCATGTGGCTGGTCGTTGTAAATTAGAAGCTTCAGGTAATATTACCATCGACAACTTACGTGAAGTTGCTACTTCAGGCGTCGACTTTATTTCCATGGGTGTACTGACTAAAGATGTCAAAGCCATCGATTTATCTATGCGCTTTAACGCTTAATTGATTCAATCCTATCTCTCAATAAAAAAGGGGCTTTGCTCCTTTTTTTATATGCTTAAAACTGTGATGCTACATTAACTTTATCGCAAGAATACAAAAAAAATTTGAATTTATATGGTTCTATTTGATACCTCCCACGCTTTAAGATTATTTTTTAATCAAAATCATAATAAACCTATAGAATGCAAAGTAAATCATTAAATTTCAACTATTTATTCGCCTTAATTTTACAATTATTCAATTTTCTGTCATGGAATGCTGCCTAATTTTCATTCATAGTGAAGCCAATAAATACAATTAAACCCATGAGTTCGCATTGTCTAAATAATAGGAGGGTGTCAACGCATAGACCATGCAGAATGTCAGTGAATAAATAAAAAGAAATGCAGTCATCGGATCGATTGCATCCACCATGTTGTACATTAGGGAAATCACATGAAAACGCAAATGATCTATACGCTTTTAAGCGTCGCGATTAGTAGCAGCTTACTCGTCGGTTGTAAAAGCTCCAGCGAATCTGGGGGGAATTCAGGCGGTGGTAATGGATCACAGCCAACTCCGACCAATCCAACTGATCCTGACAATCCAACGAATAAACTTGAAAAAGAATTCGTGACTGTTTTATCAACTCGCCCCGATCTTGTGACAGATAATGATGTATTGATCGAATTAGACCCATCGATTAATTTTAATGACGCAAATATAAGCATTCATTTAAATGGACAGGACATCAAATCTCGCTTTTCTAATGCTCAGAATAGAGTGCTATTAGATGGATTACAGTTAGGGGAAAATCTACTTAAAATTGAAACACCAAATGAAATTCAAAATTTATATTTAAAAAATTTCAGTACCACAGGCCCTCTTTTATCTGGACCTCAAATTAATCCATGGACCTGTACCAACGGCTCGACTGATTTATTTTGTCGTAAACCTGTTCAATATAATTACTACTATCGGAATTTGGTCGGAACTTTACAAACCTATAATCCTGAGAAACCACCTTCGGCGGGCCTGATTTCCAAAATTAAGACCGATACAGGCGTAGAAGTGCCATTTATCATTCGAGAGGAGGTCGGCTATCAAAATCGTGATGAATATCGGTTTGCTGTATTGTTTAATCCTAATCAGCCTTGGACTGCGCTGAATCCACAGCCCCAATTTAATAATAAGCTGTTAGTAACCCATGGGCAAAGTTGCGGTAATGATTATCAGTCTGCAACCGCGCCTACCGTGGTTGCGACATCAACTTCTATTTTGCCAGATATTACCATCAAGGCTTTGGGCAAAGGTTATGGCGTCATGTCTACGGCGCTATCCAACAGTGGACATAACTGTAATTTGGCTGTTCAAGCTGAATCAATCATTATGGCCAAAGAACGTTTTATCGAACAATACGGCACTTTAGACTACACGATTGGACAAGGCTGCTCAGGTGGCGCGCTCGCATCTCAATGGGTAGCTAACGCTTATCCAGGTGTATATCAAGGTTTGTTAGTAACGTGCTCCTTCCCTGATGCATGGAGTACAGCGTCTCAGTTTGCTGATTATCATATTATGATCAATTATTTTAAAACAGCAGAAGGCCGCTCTTTCCTCCCTCATCAAATTAACCATATTCAAGGTCATATTTCTGAGATTAATGGTTATGTCAGTGAACTTGCGCAATTCGATGTTGCTCGACCAAATACAATTTGTAGCGGAATATCAGAAACACAACTGTACAATGCCACCTCAAATCCGAATGGGACACGCTGTTCAATTCAAGAGGCTGCTGTAAATTTGTTGGGTCTCAGAAATCCAACTGAAGTTGATCCAAATACACAACAGCTTAGACAAATTTGGAGTCCTGTCGAAAACCAGCGAAATATTGGGTTTGCTAACCTACCAATTGATAATGTCGGTGTGCAATACGGGCTTCAAACCTTATTTGATGGTGTGATCAATGCTGAAAAATTTGTTTTATTAAATGAACGCCTCGGTGGAGTCGATATTGATATTAATCCAATTCCCGAACGGTTATATGCCACGGAGCAAGGTTTAAAAAATGCTTATCGAACTGGTTTAATCAATGTTGCCAATAATTTAGATCAAGTGGCGATTATTGATTGTCGTGGTCCAGATCCAGCGATATTCCATGATGCTTACCGAGCATTCGCGATTAGAGCACGTTTAGACAAAGCACACGGACATCATAACAATCAGCTTCTGTATGGAGGTGATACCATTATGATTGGCGATCTTAAATGTTTAGAAATCAGTTTCGATGATATGAACCAATGGTTGGATCGCGTAAAAAATGATACAAGCAATTTACCTCTGCCACAGAAACTCACTCGCAATAAAGTAAATCTTAACGACTCATGTATCACATTAGGAACGATTCGAAGATCTGGGTTCTGCAATAACCTTCGTGTACCGGTCTATAAAACACCGCGAATGGTAGCAGGTGATCAAATTAGTACCTACGCCAATAAATGTAAACTACAACCACTCACACGTCGTCTTTACCCCAATATTAACTTTACAGATGAGCAATGGACTCGATTACAAAAAGTTTTTCCAGATGGTGTTTGTGATTACACCCAAGATCCTGTTGGGTTTGGTAAAACCTATCCGTGGTTAACCTATCAAAATCAAAATGGACAGAACAATGATGTCATTTATGGTGGTAAGCAACTGGATGAAGATCCAAATCGCCCTGAGGAGCTTATAATGCCTCAACTTCCGAAGGGTTGGATCTCTAATTCATTTCAACTGTCTTAATACCTGAATTTTTCAATTCTGAAAAAAGCCGTGAACATTCACGGCTTTTTTTACTTCATGTTTAAGGTTTAGGTTGCAATAATCCCATCATAGGATCAGTACATGTGTGCTGCCCTGTTTCAATACGTCCAGCAAATCGACGTTCATAAGCCTGCTCTCCCTGCTGTTGGGCGATTACCACATTAAAATCATACCATCCCCAAGACTCCGTTAAATCGAGATGAAGTTCAGCCTCATTCGCTTGTGTTTTGACAGCCCATACTTTTTGATTGTAGTACGCATTGTCCTTGACCATCATCTCCACAGTTTCAGCCCCATCATGCCGTATTTTTAAAATTATTTTAGGTTGACAGGCTTCATAGCAAATTCGAATTTCCGGCAAATGATCTCTTTCAATTTGATGGTGAAGATTTCCTTTAAATGCTCGATGATAACCATTTGGTCCAAGTACCCAAAGATCATATTGATCATCTACTAGCTCCCAAACATCCTCCAGCTGTTTGCCTGCCTCCACCATAAAACGTCGAGGAATGGCATTTAAATCTAGTTTGTCATAGACATGGAAAACCGCACCTTGTTCTCCACCATTTGCGAAAATCAATTGTATGTTTCGGGTTGCAACCTGTACGCGCGCGCTGATATGTAATAAATAAGGTAATGCTCGAGAATGACGTATTCCAGATTCTTGCACAGGAAATTGTTGATTTGCTGGGACTGGAACCTTGCTCAGTTGCTCTTGCGAATGACGCGTATTGTCAGCTTCTTGTTTTGTTCTTTGCCCATTGAGTGTTGGCAGAATATTAAAGTTAGGTGTCTTAAAGTCAAACGCCGACGTAAGGTCACCACAGACCGCTCTACGATAAGGGCTAATATTAGGCTCTTGCACGCCAAAACGTTGCTCAAGAAATTGAATAATTGAAGTATGATCAAATACCTGAGAGTTGACCCATCCCCCACGACTCCACGGTGAAATGATATACATTGGAACACGTACTCCTGGACCATACACACCATGCCAGAAGTTTTCATTCTTACCATTTTTAAATTTTAATTCAGGCTGTGCTATCGAACCTGATACAGGTGGGTGATTGAAATATTCATATGATATCTCTTGTTCTGATAACGTGGTTTTACCATGAACTTTTACGATATCACCTGCTTCATTGATTTCTCTTGATGGTGCAGACGGCGATGGTACATGATCAAAGAAACCATCATTTTCATCAAAATTGACCAGTAAAACCGTCTGACTCCATAACTCTGGATCTGCCGTTAAAGTGTTTAACAGTTCTTGAATGTACCACGCGCCTTGAACAGGACTTGATGGTCCCGGATGTTCACTATACGCTGCCGGTGCGACCACCCAGCTCACCTGTGGCAATTTACCCTCTAAGATATCTTGTTTAAATTGTCCTAATAAACCGCCGTCCTTAGGCATCGTATTGGCAATACCCTTATAGAGAGGTTGTCGTTGATCAATACGCTCATCATATTCAGGCGACAAAATATTGGCATGGCTAACCGGCTTACCAGATAATTCATTGGCTTTGCGATATTGCTTAAATCCAGCTAAAGGATTATCCGTAAAATTATCGGGCATATTTTGATAAACCTTCCAACTGATCCCAGCTTGCTGTAAGCGTTCAGGATACGTGGTCCAGCCGTAACCAATCATTGATGAGCCAATACTATCAAACTCGTTGACTACACTCGCGACACCTGCAGCAGTTGGCCCGTTGGTCCCTGTCCAAATAAATTTACGATTGGGATTAGTTCCCGCGTGCATAGCGCAATGGTAGGCATCACATAAAGTAAATGCTTCTGCTAGTGCAAACTGGAACTCGAGCTCTTGTTTCTTAAAATAGCCCATGGATTGGGGTTGTTTATGTTCTACCCAATTGCCCATACGCCCACAATCCCAAGCGGCTTGACCATCCTTCCATGAATGAGGTGTGCCCGAAACACGTTGAGCATTGCCCAATGAACTGTCTAGGTGATAAGGCAAAATTTTATTTTTGTTGCCATCATACTGTTCCCACACCGCTCTTTTACCACTCAATGGAATGGTGAATCGATCACCAAAACCACGTACTCCTTTGAATGTTCCAAAATAGTTATCAAAAGAACGATTTTCTTGAGTCAAAATCACCACATGTTTCACATCTTGAATAGTGCCAGTTTCCACTTTTGCATCAATTGCTAAAGCTTTTTGAATACTCAGCGGAAAACTTGCTAATGCAGATGCGCCCAATAATGTCTTGGTCGAATTTAAAATAAAGTCACGACGGTTCATATATTTATCCTGTTGTTATTCTTATTATGGTTATGGAGCACAGTGGATTTCACAGCTTGGATCTGAAGGTTGCGGTTTGGATGTTTGGTTATCATCATCTCCCTCACAAGCTGTTAACAAAATACTTGGTGTAAGGATGAGTATAAAAAAATAAGCTCGCATGTAGTTATCCTTCTCGTTTTATGCGAACTCAGTGATACGCTTTTTTCGTGACGCTGCAATGAAGCTTCAATTGCAAATCTATGAAATAAAAAAAGCACCTCTATCAAGGTGCTTTTTTACAATCAACGCATGCAATCAAATGCGAATTACCAGCCTAGTGCTTGTTGTTGCTTTTGAATTAACTCTTGAATGCCTTTCTCAGCCATTTCAAGCATTGCGTTACATTGCGTACGCGTGAACGGTTTATCTTCCGCAGTACCTTGAATTTCAATAAACTCACCCGCCTGAGTCATCACCACATTCAAGTCTGTTTGGCAGTTTGAATCTTCTTCATAACATAAGTCGAGTAGTACTTCGTCTTGATAAATACCAACAGAAATTGCAGCCACCAAACCTTTGAGTGGATCTTGTTTGATTTTCTTTTTCTCAAGTAATGAATTCATAGCATCAATCAAGGCTACCGCAGCACCTGTAATAGACGCTGTACGTGTACCACCATCGGCTTGAATAACATCACAGTCGATTGTAATCGTGTTTTCACCCAATTTCTTCAAATCCACCATAGCACGTAAGCTACGACCGATTAAGCGTTGAATTTCTTGAGTACGTCCACTTTGTTTACCACGAGCTGCCTCACGGTCACTGCGTGTATGGGTTGAACGTGGCAACATGCCATATTCAGCAGTCACCCAACCTTGGCCTTTTCCTTTCAAGAAGCGCGGTACTGAATTATCAACACTGGCAGTACAAAGAACTTTGGTATGACCAAATTCAACTAAAACTGAACCTTCTGCATAACGTGTATAGTTTCGAGTAATTTTAACGTCACGTAACTGGTCTAATGCACGCTGGTCAATACGCATAATACGTCCTAATTTTTACTTAAAAAAGATTGGGCACATTATAGCAGATTGATGGCATCTAACTTTGTTATAAGTCCGTGTTTTAAAATTGCAGTTTCATTTAAAAACATACATTGGTTTGAACTGAGTTGACATAAAAAATGATCAGACTTCGTTTAACGCCCATATGTATAATGATCACTATTCTTGATAATGTTCGATTACATTTTGAAATTTTTCTTCATTCTGTATTTTGTTATTCTTTATTAAATTAGAATAATTGGATCTAGCATGACTAGCCCTATTTTTTTGCATGAACTGCCAGAAGAGCAGCTAAAAAAGCTTTCCCAAGATGATATTCAAAAGATTCACCAAGCAGAGCAACTCTATTGGAGTAATAAGGCGTATACCAAATTTTATGCTGCATTTAATGGTTCTAAAACGAAAAAAGGTGGTTTAGTAAGAGCATCTACTGATACCTATAAGGTCAAAGGTATTTCTTTAGCTTTAGTAGGCGATGAAGCGATATATACTGATGGTTCAACAGCAAAAATTATCTCTGGTGCTGGTAGTGCCATCACTGTTCATAATCGATCCGCAGCACTTATTGGCTCACCATTAGAAAATGGTGATGAAATTATCGATAGTCCAATAACCGCTCATGTCTTACGTTTGTATCATGATGCCGCTTTACCCAAAGATTTCATGATTTCTATAATTGGGGGATCAAAGAATGTCTAAAGGTTTTGGCATTCATGGCTCTACCACAAGCCACGGTGGAACAGTGTTATCCACTCAATCGCGAAGTTCTCAAATGGGAAACCTATTTCTTCGTGCGGGAGATGGTTTTGCTTGCCCTAAATGCAAAACCTGGTCCACTTTGATTAAAAGCAATGACCATGTGATTTTTGATGGTAAAGCAGTCGCTTATGTCGGTGATAAGTTCACGTGTGGTGCTACTTTAATGCCTAAACAAGTTCATGTTGTTGGCACAAGCGGTGGAGCTAGTTCTACTTCTAGTATCTCAACAAAAACCACACCTCTCATGAGTAATTTAGTTGAAGATAATGCGAAAGAAATCCATAAAATTCAGTTCAAAATTATAGATGAAGATTCTCAGGAATTACTTTCAGATATGTTGTATGAACTTTATAGCAAAGAATCAGGGGAATTATTAGTTCAAGGCTATACAGATGAACACGGCATGACAGCGATTTACGAAAGCGAGTATCAACCAGAAGCTATTGAACTTATAACGTTGGACTTGTCGAAGACATTAGATCCCTTATAAATAATACTAGGAGAAAAAATGAGTGATACTGGTCGCTTAATCTATCATAGCAATTACGATAAAACTCCTATTCAGGCTCAAGCAGCGGAACGAATTGATTTAAAAGGAACAGTCAATATGTGCCGAGCTGATGATGGGTTTCTTACAGCATGTGAAGGTTGGCAAAACTTAATTAAAGTGAAACAAATAGTACCTTATACTTTTTGTATTCCACAGCATCTTTGGGATCATATTAAGAGACGACAACCTTTTGAGTATGATATGGCTTTAAGATTCGGCTTGGAGTTTGATTTAAGGCAAATTGAGAAAGATACACCTGGATTTATTTATACTGAATATTTTCACACAATGATGTATCTCAAATTTGCTACATATATTACTAAGGTTAGTAAAGACAAAGCACTGATAGCAGCCACTGAATTATTAAAAGATACATTTAAAATTCGAATTGCTGCTCATTATAAAAATAAGGAAGATATCATTCAGCTTACGCCAGCTGGCTATGGTATGTTTTCAAAAGCAGAATATGTCGGTAAAGCCGGGCAAATTCTAAAAAATGGTGGTCCTTTTATGATTAGTGAAAGATTGTATACGATGATTTTTGGAAAAAGATGGAATAAACAAGCTCATAGTTTTGCTGTTTCAGAAGGCTACAGAACTCCTAGAAAAGAAGAATTTGAAAAATTTGATGGAACGTATTAATGAAAAAGATCTTCTCTCTATTAATTTGCTCTCTGCTTCTTTCTTCTTGCTCTAATGCTAAAAAAAATACAATTGATGAAGACGAGTTAGATAAACAAATAGTACAAACAAAAATTATGGCTATTTCAAGTAGTTTAGAAAGTGCAAGCTTTGTTTATAGAGCTGCATATAAAAATTCAGAAAACCCTTCGGAAGTTAACGATCACTTATATTTATATGCTTTGAGTGAAATTGAATCACTTTTTAATACTTATGATATGGGGGGGTTAGACTATAAGAAAGACATTACAAGTTACAGGTTAATATCGGGGGATGCTATTGATTCAATGTGTATTATTAATAAATTTTTGAAAAAATATCAGAATCATTTGGAAAGAAAAGAATTAGCAAAACGATATGATGCAACTTTGAATAAAACTTTTGTGTTGCAAAGTGAATATTTAAATCTTTTAAAAAATGATCCAGATTTAATTAATGGATCTCAATGTTTAAAGTTAAATTAATATATTTTACCTTATGCGTAATTAAAAGCCCAATTATCACCAATCGGGCTTTTTTGTTGACTCTTCACGTTCCACGCTTAAAACTTTGATCAATGCTCCATGCCTTTCATGAATTAAACTAAATAGTGGTACTCAAGCAAATATTCCTCTTAATTTTCTTATAGATTGAGAAATTTTAGCTGTCTTATCATTTGGTAAAGAACATTTAGCTAAACGAACCCAAACGCTCCAGAATTGTTTCATAAAGTTAGCTTCATTATAGTGAATGCCATATTCCTCACATAATGCTTTAATTTTTGGCGCAGCTTCTGCATAGCGATTTGCAGGCATATCAGGGAATAAATGATGCTCGATTTGATGACTCAAATTACCACTCAAAATATGCAGCCATGATGTTCCCGTAAAGTTACTTGAACCTCGAATTTGACGTAAATACCATTCTGCTCGCGTTTCATTTTCGGTATTATCCATCTCAAATGTTTCTGCATCTTCAGTAAAATGACCATTAAAAATCACTGCAGATGACCATAAACTACGAATCACATTTGCAACTGCATTTCCTGCGAAGACAGGAAGCACATTTGGACCAGCGATAATCGGGAAAAAGACATAATCCTTCACCACCTGACGTCTTACTTTTTTTCTTAATTTTTCAGCATCTTTCCACACTTGTTTCCAAGATTTGGTTTTATAAACAAGCGCGTCTTCCAAGTGTAGGTTTTGAACACCGACATACCATTCAAAAAACACCATCAATTGAATCGCTAATGGAATATTAAACAAAAATCTTGGTTCCCAAGGTTGAGATGCTGAAACACGAAGTAGACCATAACCTACATCATGATCCATCCCCACAATATTGGTATAGGTGTGATGTACATAGTTATGGGTATATTTCCAGTCATCGCCTGTTGAGATGGTGTCCCAGTCATATGTCGCACCGTTTAAACTAGGATCATTCAACCAGTCAAATTGACCATGCATCACATTATGTCCAAGTTCCATATTTTCAACAATTTTGGACACGCCCAGTAATCCTGTACCTACCAACCAAACAGGTGGAATCCAACCACCAAACATCAGCAATGCACGTGAGCCAATCTCGCTATAACGAACAAAGTTGCGAATCTTATAAATATATTTGGCATCTTGTTCACCCAAATCATTCATAATACTGAGTCGGATCTGCTCAACGCGTTGTCCAAATGCTTCAATTTGCTCAGCGGTCAGATGTTTAGATTTTGATTGCCATGTTGTATTAAGTGACATATTCATTATTTTTCTCCAGTCTTATACGATACCGTTAAATTACAAATTAATCACAACAGGGCTTACTGCCTGACTAATACATAATTTAATTTGTCGATTTGGCTCATGTTCAATTTCACCTGTGAGCATATTTTTAGTAGCGCCACTCACTTTGTTACAGACACATGCATTACAAATACCCATTCGGCATCCATGAGCGGGTCTTAATCCAGCCTCTTCAGCACTCACCAATAAACTTTTTTGAGCTTCAAACGATTTCTGACTGCGGATAAACGTGACAGATTGTTTTTCAATTTCTTCATCTACACGGATTTGAAAAAACTCTTGTTTGAGCTGATTGCTGATCCCCTCTTCATGACAAATTTGATTTACAGCTTGCATCATCGAAGTTGCACCGCATGCATAAATCTGTGCTTGCCTAAAACTTGGCATTAACTGCTCTAACAACGCCAATGTCAGATATTGTTTATGTTGGCGTGTATTAAAATAGTGATAATTAAAATGATCATGTTTTGAAGCGAGGTGTTGTAGTTTCACGTGGAACGCGTCATCTCGACAGAAATAAATCAAATAGATAGGTACAGATAATGTGTTTAAAGCCTTCGTAAGCAATGCATAAATGGCGGTAATGCCACTCCCCGACGCCAATAACACAATTGGCTGTTGAGTCGGCTCAAGCGTAAATTCACCTTGCGCTTGAGAAATTTCCACAACAGAACCTATCGCCAATTGGCTTAAACAATTCGAAACTACTCCTTGAGCTCGGACAGCAATCACCAGATTACCTGTCGCAGAAATTTCCACAATCGAATAACTACGTTGTAGACGCACGCCTGCAACTACGACTGTGACTAAAACACTTTGCCCTGCCTCAATCTGTTGAAAATCGAAATTGTGATTTGGACATAAATGAATCTCATAGAAATCGTGACTAAGTGCCTGACGACTCACGAGCGATGCTTTGACTTTTTTCCAAGCCAAAGTGGGATGTATTTTTTCAGCGATAAAATCGACGAAATCTTCTCGAATCCATTCAGGACGATATGACAGATAACTACTCATCTCAAACGTTCCTCTTTTGTATTTCAATTTAATTGAGTGAACAAGTGTTCTAATAGTGAACATGTGTACACTATATTGATTTTAAAATTGAGTCAACACATGTTCACTGACATTCGTCGTTTAATTTTTATATTTTTTTGATAGACTCATCTCGACTTCACTTCTCAGGTTTTAAGATGTCTATACGCGATGAACGTAAACAACAAAGTCGTCAGGCTTTACTGGATGCCGCTTTGCGCTTAAGCACATCTGGCCGTTCATTTAGCAGTATTAGTCTGCGTGAAGTTGCACGTGAGGTTGGTTTGGTGCCAACAGCCTTTTATCGACATTTTCAAGATATGGATGAATTAGGCCAAGAGTTGGTGGATCAAGTCGCGTTATATTTGAAAACCGTACTTCATCAGCTCGGTCAAGGTTTGGCCCACCCTGATGCGAAAGCCGAAACCAGCATGGAACTTTTTTTTGAAGCCATCGATTTAAATACCCAACCTTGGATTTTTATGATCGCAGAGCGCTGGGGGGGTTCTGAAGTGGTAAGACGTGCGATTGCTCGTGAAATTGAGTTTCTAAATTCTGATTTGGCCAATGACCTACAAAAATTCGAAATCGTACAAAATTTTCATCAAGCTGATGATCTAAAAATGTTGTCGAATATTTTAATTAATTTATGTTTTACATGGGCAATGTCTTGGATTAGCTTGGGCCGTCAATATTCAGGTATGGAGCTTGAATTACAAAAATTAGTACTCAAAAAACAGTCCATTACCCAAATACGATTAATCTTTAAAGGGATTTTGAATTGGAATAATACTGAGGCATAAAAAAACCCGCTCAATGCGGGTTTTCTATTATTTAGCTTTGCGCTCTTTATCCAATAGATAATCGACCACTTGTAACACACGGCCATTATCACCTTGTACGACATATTTCCCATTTACTACAACAGCTGGCACACCCGTCAATTGATATTGTTGCGCTAATTTATTCGCTTGAGAGACTTTGGCAGTAATTGCGAAAGAATTATATAAACTATTGAATTTCGCTTCTGGGATACCATACTTCGTAAAGAATTGTGCTTGTGATTTTTGGTCAAAAATCTGCTGACCTTTGTCATGGATCGCGTGGAATAGAGGCAAATGGGTACGTTTACGAACACCAAGAGCTTCAGAAACGTAGTAGCCACGTGCATTCTGTTCCCATACTTTGTTCATTGCAGCAGGTGTACGGACAAAATTCACATCTTTTGGAATTTTACGTAACCAAGATTGCATATGAGGTTCTAAAGTAAAGCAATGACCACAGCCATACCAAAAGAACTCACGTACTTCCAATTTACCAGCGACATCAACCTTTCCTGGGTTTTGCACGACCGTATAATCTTTGCCTTCAACAAAGTTCGCCATTGCACCTGTTGAAAGTGCCATCAGCACCGCAGCGGCAACGCCACTAAAAACCACCTTTTTCATTAAGTTTTTATCCTCTAAATCATTCTGATTAGCATATGGTTTCACTATAAAACAAATATGAGAAAATCGTTTTGATTCTGTGAACTTTTTTACAAGATTTATCGCTTTTTTTGGAATTAGCGATACACTAAGATCTGATATAAATTCTACCCATTAAAACGAACTTTGCTAAGGTGGCTGTAATGACTCAACTGAATGTTGACCCACAAGAAATTGCTAAATTTGAAGCACTTGCTGCAGTATGGTGGGATCAACACTCTGAGTTTCGCCCTCTCCATCAAATCAATCCATTACGATTGAATTGGATTGATGAACATGCAGGTGGTCTTAGTGGCAAAAAAGTCCTAGATGTGGGCTGTGGCGGCGGTATTTTGGCCGAAAGTATGGCACGCCGTGGTGCCGATGTCCTCGGTATCGATATGGGCGCAGCACCATTAAATGTCGCACGTCTGCATGCAGAACAAGAAAACGTAACCAATATCGAATATCTTCAAATTCCAGTTGAGCAATTGGCTGAAGAACAAGCTGGTCAATACGATGTCGTAACTTGTATGGAAATGTTGGAACATGTACCAGATCCAGCGTCAATCATTCAAGCATGCCAAAAACTGGTGAAACCAAACGGTCATGTATTCTTCTCCACAATTAACCGTAATCCAAAATCATATTTATTTGCGATTATCGGTGCAGAGTATGTGTTACGTCTTTTGAAAAAAGGAACTCATGACTATCATAAATTTATTAAACCTTCTGAATTAGCGCATGATATTCGTAACGCAGGTTTAAAACTTAAAGATATGACAGGCTTACATTACAACCCATTAACTAAACATTATTGGTTAGCCCCAAATGTCGATGTGAACTATATGGTTTACACGCATAATGAGGTGAATGAATGAAGGCCGTACTTTTCGACCTAGATGGGACTTTAATTGACACTGCTGCGGATTTTATTCGTATTATTCAAGCAATGTGTCGTGAAGAAGGTCGAGAGATCGTAGATGCAGCCCTGATCCGAACTCAGGTCTCCGAGGGGGCTCGGGCGATGGTGAAATTGGTTTATCCTGAATTACAGGTTGATGATCCTATTTTCCTTGCACATCGTCAGCGCTTTCTAGATATCTATGGTGCTGATATTGCTGTGGATACAGACCTTTTTGCAGGAATGTATCCTTTAATTGAGGACTTGGAACAACGGGATATTCCATGGGGAATTGTGACAAACAAGCCTCGTTGGCTGAGTGAGGCACTACTTCAAGCCTTAAACTTAACTGAACGTTGTGCCGTTCTCGTATGCCCAGAAGATGTTAAGCACACTAAACCTGACCCAGAACCAATGTATCTCGCTGCTCAACAAATTAATGTTCCAGCTGAACAATGCATTTATGTTGGTGATCATCCACGTGATATTGATGCAGGTCGAAGCGCAAATATGTACACGATTTTGGCTGCTTACGGATATTTACCATTAGAACACAAAGATGACTTAGATTCTTGGCAGGCAGATTGTATAGTGAATGATGTACAAGAATTACATCAACACTTAATCGAATTGATCGAATCTCACCAAAAAACAGCTTAATTAGAACAATGAAGGAGGTCGCACATGAAATATTCAGAATATCAACCTCACCCAGACTTATTGAAAGATAAAGTAATTTTAATTACGGGTGCAGGTGATGGCATTGGACGCGCAGCAGCGTTGAGCTATGCTTTACATGGTGCGACCGTCGTTCTTCATGGTAGAACGCTGAACAAGTTAGAAGTGATCTATGACGAAATTGAAAGTTTAGGTGCTCCTCAACCTGCAATTTTGCCACTGCAACTTTCTACTGCAACAGCATATGATTACGAACGTCTTGTGGAAACGCTTGACCAACAATTTGGTCGTTTAGATGGTATTTTGCACAATGCTGGGATTTTAGGTGAGCGCGTTGAATTGGCCCACTACCCTGCTGAAGTGTGGGATGATGTAATGGCTGTAAATTTAAGAGCACCTTTTGTTCTTACTCAACATTTACTTCCATTATTAGAAAAATCTCAAAATGCCTCTGTTGTTTTTGCAAGCTCAGGTGTCGGTCGTGAAGCACGTGCGAAATGGGGCGCATACTCAGTCTCAAAAATTGCCATTGAAGCGGTCAGTCAAATTTTTGCAAAAGAAAATGTCTATCCAAATATCCGTTATAACTGCATTAATCCTGGTGCAACACGAACAGCTATGCGTGCTAAAGCATATCCTGATGAAGATCCGAAAGTATTGGCAACGCCTGAACAAATCATGCCAGCTTATTTATATTTAATGGGCGAAGACAGTATAGGTATGAATGGTCAGAGTATTGATGCTCAGGATTAGTTTTTTCAAAATTACATGATGAGGATCGTCAGATCCTCTTTTTTTAAATTATAGTTCTAACAAAACCTATTAAAAAATTTACCTTTAGATTTTAAAAGCTTAAACAAATAAGTCTCAACAACTTTTGAATACACCCATAAACTAAGAAATTATCTAATGGTAGTATCACTTACTTTGCTTTAAGCGTCTTAAGTATTTATAACTTAATAAAAACCCGACAATAATGTCGGGCTTTTATTTCATTCTTATCAGTCAAATAAACGATCGAAGAATGATTTCTTTTTAGGTGAAGATTTACTGTCCGCACCATCTAAAGATTCTTGTAACTCTTTTAAAAGTTCACGTTGACGTGCAGTTAAGTTGACTGGTGTTTCAATCACGATACGGCAAAGTAAATCACCTTGCATACTTGTGCGTACTGGTTTTACACCCTTGCCACGTAGACGGAACATTTTACCTGTTTGTGTTCCCTCAGGTACTTTCAAGTTCACACGACCATCAAGGGTTGGAATCTCAATTTCTTTACCCAATGCAGCATCAGCGATACTAATCGGCACATCCATATACAAGTCCGCGCCATCACGTTGGAAGATTTCATGTTCACGAACATTAACTTCTACGTATAGATCACCTGATTGACCATCACGAATCGCTTCACCTTTTCCAGTTAAACGAACGCGATCGCCATTATCTACGCCTGCAGGAATGGTAACTTCAAGTGTCTGTTGACGATCTTTAACACCTGAACCATGACAAGTGCCACAAGGATTTTTAATAATCTTACCTTGTCCGCGACAAGTGCTACACGTTTGCTGAACTGAGAAGAAACCTTGTTGCATACGGACCTGGCCAGCCCCGTGACAAGTTTTACAGGTTTCAACATCATTCGGATTTTTAGAACCTTTACCATCACACACTTCACATGGTGCTGGCGCAGTAAAAGTAATTGTTTTCTTTACGCCACGTACAGCTTCTTCTAAGCTGAGCTCAAGCACATAACGTAAGTCTGAACCACGTCTTTGACGCTGTTGGCGACCGCCTCCACCAAACGCACCACCGAAAATGTCACCAAACTGACTAAAAATGTCTTCAGCGCTAAAACCGCCACCGAAACCACCGCCTCCGCCACCGAAGCCGCCTTCAAACGCATTATGTCCCATGCGGTCATACATGCTGCGTTTTTCACTATCAGATAAAACTTCATACGCTTCAGCAGCTTCTTTGAATTTTTCTTCTGCTTCAGCATTATCAGGGTTACGGTCTGGATGATATTTCATCGCCAACTTACGGTAGGCTTTTTTAATTTCATCATCACTAGCTGTTTTAGAAACCCCTAAAACCTCATAATAATCACGTTTAGCCATGTCTGGCGATGCTCCACAAAAAAATTTGATATGACTTCTCTGCGGAATATGTTGGGGTCATATTCCGAGATTACAAGTAAATTAAATCATTATTTTAAAAAGCGGCTTTTTTCTGAAGATATTTAACTAAGCCTTTAAGCCATGCATTTAGGAGAAATAGCCATGCAATTGTGGTAAAAATGACACCAATCACCGTACACCCTTTCACCCATAACACACTATCCCAATAGATAAAGCAGGCAGGAATAAACCAAAGAGCAGCAAATGCGGCCATCATCATGAATAGCACAACATTTCGTGCAATCCATAATGCTTGAGCATGGATCCAGACTTCAGCGTCTTGCGCTTGAGCCACTTTTTGCGCTAAAAAATAGGCGATTGCAGCACTGATACCAGTGAACAATGCAAGAAACATGAATACATAAGACATCGTAATTAATCGACGATGTCTTGTTAAATTGTCTCGCCCCATGGATGCTTTTTTATACCTCAACCGAGTGCACATTCAGTTTTTTTATGTACTCAGCCCACTGTGTTATTTTGTGTTAAAAACTAGGGACTACTATATTGAATTTTTCAATGCTTCGCACCTAGTATTCACATAAAACTACGCGGTTTTTGACTCTTTTTTTACTTTAAACCATGCCGCATAGAGTGCTGGCAAGAAGAACAGCGTTAATAATGTTGCGATAATGAGTCCACCCATAATTGCTACCGCCATTGGACCAAAGAAGATACTGCGTGAAAGCGGAATCATCGCCAACACAGCAGCCAATGCAGTCAAAATAATTGGACGGGCACGGCGTACTGTCGCTTCTAAAATCGCTTCCCATTGAGAATGACCTGCTTTGATATCTTGCTCGATCTGATCAATCAAGATAAGAGAATTACGCATAATCATTCCAGATAAAGCAATGGTACCTAGCATCGCCACAAATCCGAAAGGCTTATTGAATATCAACAGGAACAATACCACGCCAATTAAACCCAAAGGCGCGGTCAAGAAAACAATAAACGAACGTGAAATACTCTTGAGCTGAATCATGAGCAAGGTAAAGACCACAGCCAAAAATAACGGCATACCAGCATTTACTGAAGTTTGCCCACGTGCAGATTCCTCCACAGTGCCTCCCACTTCTACCAGATAACCACTTGGAAGTTCGGCACGAATTTTCTCAATAGATTCAGTTAATTCACCAACCACAGTAGCTGGTTGGAGTTTAGTCCGAATATCTGCGCGTACAGTAATCGTCGGCAAACGGTTACGATGCCAAATCAGACCATCTTCAAACTTATATTGGATATTCGCAATCTGTGCCAATGGAACTGTTGTACCTTGACTCGTCGGTACAGCTAGACTTTGTAACGATGCTACATCAACACGTTCCGCTTGATCGCCACGTAAACGAATATCAATTAACTCCCGTTTCTCACGATACTGATTAATCGCAGCGCCTGTTATTGAACTATTTAAGAAATTCGCCAAATCTAAGCTAGATACGCCTAACTGACGCGCACGATCTTGATCAATTTCAAGTGAAATAATTTTACTCGGCTCACCCCAATCTAAATGAACATTGGCGGTATTTGGATTTTCACTGATTGCTTGTGACACTAATTGTGCTCGTTGGCGAACAGTATTTAAATCTTCACCAGAAACACGGTATTGAATTGGATAACCGACTGGTGGCCCATTTTCCAATAGCGATACACGTGTCCGTACTTCAGGCAATAACTTACTAATTTCTTCACTCAGATTCTTTCTAATCTCATCTCGCTCATCTAATGAGGAAGCCAAAACCACAAATTGTGCAAAACTCGCCTGAGGCAATTGTTGATCAAGTGGTAAATAGAAACGTGGAGAACCTGTACCAACATAAGCGACGTAATTATCGATCCCTTTTTGAGTCGACAAGAATTTTTCTACTTTTTTAACCGCATTTTCTGTCGCTGTTAGAGAAGCACCTTCCTCTAGTTTTAGATCCACTAATATTTCAGCACGGTTTGATGGTGGGAAAAATTGTTGTGGAACAAATTTAAACATCAAAATTGACAAGACAAATATCGCAACCGTCGCAGCAATGACGGTTTTACGATAAGTAATACATAACTCAACCCAAGATCTAAATTTTTGATACATCTTAGTTTGATATGGATCGTGATGCTCACCATGGTGTTGAACGACGGGTTGTGGCTCTGGTTGTTGACGTAATCTTGCCCATAAGCGTTGATACCACGGAGCTTTCTGATTCATTTGATTAAAATCAGGCAGTAATTTGTCACCTAAATAGGGAACAAACAGTACCGCTGCAAACCATGACACCACTAAAGCAATGGTTACAACTTGGAAGATTGAGCGAGTATATTCACCTGTGCTCGACGCAGCAGTGGCAATCGGCAAGAATCCAGCTGCAGTGATCAGCGTCCCCGTTAACATTGGAAATGCGGTCGACTTCCAAGCAAAACCTGCGGCTTTTAATCTGCTATATCCTTGTTCCATTTTAATGGCCATCATTTCAACTGCAATGATGGCGTCATCAACCAAAAGTCCAAGTGCTAAAATTAACGCGCCTAAAGAAATCTTGTGCAGTCCAACATCAAAGAAATTCATGCCTGCGAACGTCATTGCCAAGACCAAGGGAATAGAGAAAGCGACCACTAATCCTGTACGGAAACCTAAAGAGAAGAAGCTGACCAATAAGACAATAATCACGGCCTCTGCGAGCACTTTGATAAATTCGTGAATACTGCGTTGCACCGCTACAGGCTGATCTGAAACTTTTTTAAGTTCCATCCCTAAAGGTAAAGTTTGTTGTAGATCATTGAAGGTCTTTTCTAGATTTTTCCCTAGCGCAATGATGTCACCACCCTTACGCATAGACACCGCAATACCAATACCATTTTTGCCCATAAAGCGCATACGTGGTTGAGCTGGCTCACTAAAGCCACGGTAAACTTCAGCCACATCGCCCAATTGAATGGTCTTATCACCAACCAGTAATGGCATGTTCTTGAGATCTTCGACTGATTTCAATTGTCCGCTGACACGCACTTGAATACGATCTGAGCCTGTTTCAAAGAAACCTGCGCTTGCCATGGTATTTTGTTTTTGTAGTGCTTCTTGAATTGCAGTAACTGGAATACCCAATTGAGCGGTTTTTGTATTTGAAATTTCTATCCAAATTTTTTGATCTTGCAAGCCAACTAAATCAACCTTACCAACATCTTGTACACGTTGTAGTTGCAGCTGTAAGCGATCGGCATATTCCTTCATCACGGCATAATCAAAATCATCACCCGTTAAGACATAAATATTCCCAAAGGTGTCACCAAATTCATCGTTAAAGAATGGACCTTGAACACCGCTAGGAAGTTGGTGTTTGATATCTCCAATTTTTTTTCTAACCTGATACCAAACATTCGGTAATTCATGGGAACGCAGCGAGTCTTTGGCAACAAAGGTCACCATTGATTCACCAGGACGAGAATAGGCTGCAATACGATCATAGAGCCCCGTACTCATTAATTCTTTTTCAATGCGATCAGTTACTTGTAATGAAACTTCTTCCGCTGTCGCACCTGGCCAATAGGTTTGAACCACCATTACTTTGAAACTAAATGGAGGGTCTTCACTTTGTGATAGTTTTGAGTAGGAATAAACACCCAATATTCCCATCAAAATCATGAAATAAA
Organism: Acinetobacter sp. ANC_7513; assembly: GCF_056779915.1. Taxonomy (NCBI): domain Bacteria; kingdom Pseudomonadati; phylum Pseudomonadota; class Gammaproteobacteria; order Moraxellales; family Moraxellaceae; genus Acinetobacter; species Acinetobacter sp. ANC_7513. The sequence goes on along the minus strand of NZ_JBWYIW010000011.1, from coordinate 18,570 downwards.
GGATCAGTCCCTTATTTTTTAACGCCCATTCTGACAAGTTAAAGTTCATATTTTCGCTCCAACTTGTCCTGCTTTTACATTCACTGCGCGGTTTTGACGATCAATCGGATTAATTTTTTGTTTATCTCGCAGTAAGTGTACACCGCCAACCACGACCCAATCAGAAGCTTTTAAACCTTGGATCACAGGTACCGTATCACGACCATAAGCACCTATTTGAACATTCACCTTACGGATACTGTGATCTGGATTCACAACCCAAACATAAGGCTGATCTTCTGTTGCAGATACACTGGTCAAAGGCACATTAATCACATTTGAACTGGTATTTGAAAAAAATACTCGCGCACTTTGTCCAAGTTGGATTGCTGAACGCCCTTCAGTCAAAGCAACTTTGACACTAAATGTTCTAGATTGGTCGGCAGCAGGTGAAATTTCACGCACATATGCGGAGAAACGCTCCTCTGGTTTTGACCATAGCGTAACCCAAGCTTTTTGACCTGTTTTAATTTCTGATACTGCTTGTTCTGGCACACCAATCACCACTTCACGATCACCATCTATCGCCAGTTGATATGCTGCCTGCCCTGCTGCGATCACTTGACCAACTTCAATACTACGCTCAGTGATGACGCCATTTTTATTGGCAATGAGTTGGTTATATCCCGTCTGATTACTACTCACTGCATAATTTGATTGTGCTTGTTTTAAATTGGACATGGCCGATTTATATTGATTTTCTACGGCATCATATTGCGAACGACTCACCGCATTAATAGGTAATAACTGCTTAAAGCGTTTGTATTCTTCTTCGGCAATTTTGGCTGCAGATTGCGCGCTTTCTAACTGAGCTTTTGAAGCATTTAGCTGCAGTTGAGCATCTTTCACATCTAATTTTGCTAAGACTTGCCCGACTTTGACTCGATCCCCTACATCAACATAGCGTTCAGTAATTTGTCCTCCAACACGAAAAGCCAATGCCGTTTGCTGTCTCGCCTGAACTTCTCCTGCATAACTTTTCAGTTCATCTTGGGAGGTATTCGGCTGGGCAACCATCACAAATGGAATTTGTTCCTCTGTGGGTTTATCCTTACTACACGCGGTGAGTATCACGCTACAAATGAGCATTAGACTGTATGTGGCAAATTTTTGAGGACTCATGTGCACTGCTCTTATGTCAATTTTTAGGCAAATCAAATTAGGGATATTAATTTGATTATTTTTTAATTAATATACCGCATGGTACAGTAATTAAAAATCATTTTTCAAGGTATGACCTAAACTGTTTTTTTTGGATTTTTTTGTGCAAATGAATATTGGACGTCCTAAGGATTTAGTTAAAAAGAAACAAATATTAGAGGCAGCTAAACGTTTGTTTCTAAAACAGGGCTTTCATGGTTCAAGCATGAATCAAATTGCCAAAGAAGCTGGCGTGACTAAACTGACGGTGTATAACCATTTTCAAGATAAAGAATCGTTATTTACCTATGCAATTGCAGAAACGTGCGAAGAATCAATCAATGCTCGGCGAATCCAATTACACCCTGAATCCAATTTTTTAGAAGACTTCTATCAGGTATGTAGTTTAGCGCTGCAAATTGTCAATCTTCCTGAAGCCATTAAGCTTGAGCATTTATTATTAGAATTGGCAGCAGAGCAAAATCCTTTGGCTGAACCTTTTTATAATGCATCTCATAAGCGGTTATTTGTGGTTTGGACTGATTTTTTTGCTCAAGCGATTGAGCACGGATTTATCCAGAAAGATGATGCTGAAAAGCAAACACATTTGCTCCTTTCTTTACTCTTAGGGCATCGACATCATGAAGTATTGTTAGGCGTTCGTCAGGTTCCCAGTGAAGCAGAATGTGATGAAATTATTCATCAAGCCATCGAATTATTTATGCTGAAATACAAAAAATAGCTCTCTCCATTCTTAAATGGCGTATTTTTCACCTAATTTTCTTTAAATTATTTTGCAATCGCTTGGCATGTCATGAATAAGCGGTATAGTCAAAAGAACAAGAAAAGGAGAAAAAAATGATTCAACAAATTGATGCTCCATTACGTGAAGACGTACGCTTACTCGGTAATCTTTTAGGAGAGACTTTAAAAGAACAAGCTGGACAAGATTTGTTTAATCAAGTTGAACAAATTCGTGCACTCGCGAAAGGTGCACGTGATGGTGATAGCGAAGCTGAAAAACAATTAGAAAGTTTATTTTTAAGTTTAAAAGATGATGAGATTCTTCCACTCACACGCGCTTTTTCACATTTTCTGAACTTTGCCAATATTGCAGAACAATATCATGTGGTACGTAGCCGTCGCCAAAATGAGTTTGATGAAAACGGCGCTGCAGCGAATGTCCTTATTCCCCTTTTTGAAAAATTTCAACAACAGCTGATTTCAGCGGAAACCCTTTATCAACAAATTTGTGAGCTAAATATTGAGCTTGTACTCACCGCACATCCTACGGAAGTTAGTCGTCGCACCTTGATCCAAAAATATGATGGGATCAACGAGTGTTTATCTAAGTTTGATCAGCAAAAGCTGACCCCCAAACAGCGCGCTCAAGTTCTTTCTGAATTAAAACAATTGGTTTGTTCAGCATGGCAAACCGATGAAATTCGCCAACATCGTCCAACCCCAATTGATGAAGCAAAATGGGGTTTTACTACCATTGAGCAAACTTTATGGAACGCTATTCCTAAGTTTGTCCGTGAATTGAATCAATTGGTTCAAGAGCATTGTTCTCAAGCTTTACCTTTAGATATTGCACCTGTGCGGTTTGCATCTTGGATGGGTGGTGACCGAGATGGAAACCCAAATGTTACACACAAAGTGACTCAAGAAGTTTTATGGTTATCTCGATGGAAAGCCGCGGATCTCTACCTCCGAGATATTGAAGATTTACGTTGGGAGCTTTCTGTTCAGGCGTGCAGTGATGAACTAAAGGCTGCCTTAGGTCAGCCTCATCCAGAGCCTTATCGTGAATATTTAAGAACAACACGTGAACGCTTAAAAATTACAAGAGAATGGCTCACTGCAAAATTACAAGGTCAACATTCTGATGTGGATCGTAGCCAGATTATTCATCACAAAGATGAGTTGTTGCAGCCATTATTGTTATGTTATCGCTCATTAGTCGATTCAAACCTTTCCGGTATTGCTCAAGGAAAGTTACTCGATTTTATTTATCGCGTGAATTGTTTCGGTATTGAGTTATTAAAACTAGATATTCGCCAAGAGTCAGGTCGTCATCGTCAAGCAATTTCAGCGATTACTGAGTATCTTGGACTTGGCAATTTTGAGACATGGACTGAACAAGCCCGTCAAAACTTCTTATTACAAGAACTGCAAAGCAAACGCCCTTTACTTCCTAAGCATCTTAATGAATCTGCTCAAAGTCTTATTGAGCATCCTGATGTTCAAGAAGTATTCGCTACCATGCGAACTTTGGCAGAACAACCTGCTGAAAGTCTAGGTGCTTATATTATTTCAATGGCGGAATATCCAAGTGACGTTTTGGCGGTTCTATTACTCCAAAAAGAAGCAGGTATTAAGCAACCTCTGCGTGTAGTTCCATTATTTGAAACGTTAAAAGATTTAGATGGCGCAGCTTCGACCATGAATACTTTATTCAGTATGCATTGGTACAAACAACATATTCAAAACAAGCACGAGGTCATGATTGGTTACTCTGACTCAGCAAAAGATGCAGGTTTCATGTCTGCAAATTGGGCTCAGTACCGTGCACAAGAAGAGTTAACAGCTATTGCCAAACAACATGGTATACAACTCACTTTGTTCCATGGTCGTGGTGGCTCAATTAGTCGTGGTGGTGCTCCAACCCAACAAGCACTATTTTCACAACCACCTGGCTCAATCTCAGGTGCAATCCGTGTGACTGAACAAGGCGAAATGATCCGATTCAAATTTGGATTAGAAGAAATCGCACTGCAAAATTTAGAGATTTATACCGCAGCTACCCTTGAAGCGACTTTACTGCCACCACCAGAACCCAAGGCAGCATGGCGCGAGTTGATGCACAAGATGACGGAACTCTCTGTGAATGTTTACCGTCAAACAGTCCGCGAAAACCCTCATTTTGTCCAATATTTAAGAACCGTGACGCCAGAGCTTGAATTACAGATGCTACCTTTGGGTTCAAGACCAGCGAAACGAAAAATCAGCGGTGGTATTGAATCCTTACGTGCAATTCCATGGGTATTTGCATGGACTCAAATTCGATTAATGCTTCCAGCATGGTTAGGTACTGGTGCAGCCATCAATCAAGTCATTTCAGAAGGTCACAAAGCTGAGCTAGATGAAATGTTAGAACAATGGCCTTATTTCCAAACTTTAATTGATATGTTGGAGATGGTGCTATCTAAATCAGATAGCAATGTCGCATTGTATTATGAATCTCATCTCACCCAAGATGAAAATCTTAAAGTATTGGGTGCGGAACTACGCCAACGCTTACATGATGCCGTACAAACTTTATTGGCGATGAAAGGTGAATCTAAATTACTCAGTTCTAATGAAGTTCTTGATCAAGCCATGAAGATTCGTAAACCCTATCTTCTTCCATTACACCTGTTACAAGCAGAACTCATGAAAAGACGTCGCGAATATTTAGCTGAACGAACTGTCGAACAAACTGAAGTTGACCATGCATTAATGGTAAGTATTGCAGGTATTGCTGCTGGGTTACGTAATACGGGTTGATTTCACGACTGCCTATGCTCAAGTACCTTTATGGGCTTGAGCAATTTAGAGACTTTATTCTAATTTTCAGTAATGACAACAAAGCACCTATAAATTTTTTACTCAATATGGATATAGATTTTTTTGATATAGCTGAATTGCAATAGGCTGATTTTACTTTAATTTTAAAACATATTTTTTTTACCAATGGGTAAAAATTCAATAAAAGTCAGACCATTAGTTTTAATAATTTTTCAAGAAACAGATGATTTCTCATAAAACAGGCGTATGATGTGCACAATTTAACTATTGAGTGCTCACTTTATGACCAGTTGGTTTCCTAAATGGCGTCCCTTCACGGATGATATTGATACGCGTCCTGTTGGCACGACCGAATATTTACCTCCTGCGCAAAGTGTAGTTCTTGGCATTCAACATGCTTTTGCCATGTTTGGTGCGACAGTTTTAGCACCATTATTAATGGGTTTTGATCCTAATCTTGCCATATTAATGTCAGGTATTTGTACCCTGTTATTTTTCCTCATCACTGGCGGTCGAGTGCCCAGTTATTTAGGCTCAAGCTTTGCTTTTATTGGTGTAGTCATCGCGGCAACGGGCTATGCCGGTGCTGGAGCAAATGCCAATATTGCATTAGCTGCTGGGGGAATTATTGCCTGTGGTGTACTTTATGCCTTAATTGGTTTTCTGGTGATGGCAACAGGTACTCGATGGATTGAAAAGCTCATGCCTCCTGTAGTAACAGGTTCTGTGGTCATGATCATCGGTCTGCATCTTGCACCGGTAACGGTAAAAAGTGTCGCGGGTAATCCATTTAATATGTGGATGGCATTGATTACTGTCATGTGTATGGCTTCAATTGCAGTATTCACCAAAGGGATGCTACAACGCCTACTTTTACTTGTGGGTTTGGTGCTGTCTTATATCGTATACTTTGTTATTACGAATATCATGGGTTACGGTACTCCAATTAACTTCACGCCGATTACACAAGCTGCATGGTTTGGTCTGCCTAACTTTCATGCTCCTGAGTTCAGTACGAACGCGATGCTCATCATTGCTCCTGTAGCTTTAATTTTAGTGGCTGAAAACTTAGGTCACATCAAAGCAGTCTCTGCCATGACTGGTGAAAATCTAGACCCACATATTGGTAAAGCGTTTGTAGCCGATGGTGTTGCAACATCATTAGCCGGTGGTGTAGGTGCTCCAGGCATGACCACTTATGGGGAAAATATTGGCGTGATGGCTGTGACACGTGTCTATTCCACGATTATTTTCGCCATCGCAGGTGTATTCGCAATTTTCCTTGGCTTATCACCAAAATTTGGTGCAATTATTCAAACCATTCCAACTGCGATTCTTGCAGGTGCATCAATTGTGGTGTTTGGTTTAATTACCATCGCTGGTGCTAAAATTTGGATCGAACATCGTGTCGATTTCTCTAAAAATAAAAACCTCATGATTGCTGCGATCACGCTGATCTTAGGTACTGGTGACTTTGCGCTTCAATTTGGTAGCTTCAATTTAGGTGGTATTGGAACGGCTACCTTTGCTGCATTATTCCTGAATTGGTTCTTTAGCTTAGGTGGAAAGTCTAACTAAAAATCTATCGCATATAAAAAAAGAGAGCTTAATGCTCTCTTTTTTAATTTTTTATTCTAATTAAGTATTTTAAGATTTTTTTTCAATGGGTTTAGGTCGACCAAAATAATAGCCTTGAAACGTATTACAACCATTTTCTTTTAGAACTTGGAACTGCTCTTCAGTTTCTACACCCTCTGCCACCACATTCAGATCAAGAATTTGTGCTAAATCAATAATCGTTTTCACAATAGCAATATCACGTGGATTACCGACAATATTTTCTACAAATGAACGATCAATTTTGAGTTGATCCAGTGGAAGCATTTTGAGGTAATTCAATGAAGAATATCCTGTTCCAAAATCATCCATAGAGAATCTTAATCCACGCTCGATGAGCTTTTTCATTTTCTCAATTGAGTTATGCATATCGGTATAGAACATGCTTTCAGTGAGTTCTAAACGTAATAATGTTGGATCAATTCCTGCTTCATCAATAATCCGAAGCACATTTTTATCAAAGTCAGTCTTACGGAATTGTTCGACACTAATATTGACTGAAATCGTCCAGTTTGAAGATTCTGGGTATTGGCTCCAATCTTTTAACTGTTGGCATGCTAATACTAATACACGATTACCAACATCATGTATGAGATCAGTTTTCTCCACTTCTTCAATAAATCGACCTGGTAAAATTAAACCGTGTTCAGGATGACTCCAACGTAGCAAAGCCTCATACCCGATCACTTCCTCTTCGCGATTTACTAAAATCTGATAATAAAGTTGGAACTCATCTCGTAATAAAGCTAATCTTAAATCATTTAATAAAGCAGCTTTAGCAATAACACTTTGTTCCATTTCAGGATCAAAAACACATATGCAGTTTTTACCATTTTCTTTAGCTTGATACAGCGCCATGTCGGCGTACTTAAGCAACTCATTTTTTGGCAATTTTGAATTACGGAAAATAAAAATTCCGATACTAGAGCTAGTATGAATTTTATTATCCTTTAATACGAAAGGCTCATTTAATGCAGCACGAACTTTATCAGCGATTTGCATCACTGCTTGATTAGCAATCGTTTCATCTGGATCTAAATCTGAAAGAATAATTAAAAACTCGTCTCCACCAAGACGGACAATTGCATTCTGCTGTGCCACACACTCCATAAGACGCACCGAGACCATTTTGAGTAGGTCATCTCCACGATCGTGTCCTAACGTGTCATTAATATTTTTGAAGTTATCCAAATCCAACATCATGAGTGCACTATGTGTACCATTTTGTTTACATGATTCAATCACCGCCAACATGCGTTCTTGCATAAAACGGCGGTTAGGCAATCCCGTTAATTCATCATGTAATGCCATATAACGTGCATGGTCTTCGGAATTTTTTAGCTGTGTGATATCAGTTCGAATGGAGATATAGTTTTGTAAAACGCCATTATTATCTTTAAGCGGCACAATCGTGGTTTCAACCCAATATAAAGAACCATTTTTAGCTCGGTTACAAATTTCGCCTTTCCAAATTTCTCCACTCGAAATGGCTTTCCACATATATTTAAAAAAACTTCTCGGGTGATAGCCTGAATTAATAATTTTATGTGTTGATCCGACCAGTTCTTCATAAGAATACTGTGAGATATTACAAAACTTCTCATTGACATGAGTAATGACACCACGTGCATCTGTTATGGCTACAATTGAATGTGCATCAATGGCTACTTTGTAGTTTTCAAGATCCTTGACTATTTTTTCTAATTGTAACTGGGTATCCATAGCGCCTTCGACCGTCAGTCTAAAAAGTGATGTATCCAAATGTTAACTTAATATTATTTTTTGTAACACTAAGCTTTGTTGAACCAGTTCACAAATCGGCTATATATTTTGTAAATTTCAATGAATAAAAGAGGAAACTAAGTTCCTCATTCTTATTAAGAATTCCGACTGTTATGGTCGTATTTCTTTTAACTCTCTTTGAATAAAGTGTTGAATCATCTCTCGATATATTTTTTCCATGAGTAATGGATCCACACCATTTTTTGTAGCCAATTCACGTATTTTTTCAATCACTATTTCAACACGTTCAGGTGACTGTACATCTTGGATAGTTCTTTTAAATCGCACTGCCTGATCTACGTAATATTGGCGTAAACCAATTAATTCTGTTATGGCTTGATCAATTGAATCTATTTGTGCTCGAGCTTGCTGAAGGGTTTCGCATTTTTCTTTATTGATTTTCAATTGATTCGGTATCCCTGTGTTCAGATTCATTTTCACTTTTGTACTTTTGTTCTAACACATTACTGAAAATACTTTCAATCATCCATACACGATATAAGCTATTAAACACATAACTCTTTCCATCGATACGAAGCTCAAGCACTGGTAAATCAGGTTGTGATTTCATCTCACAGAGTAATTGATTTTCTTCCAGCTTTTGACTGATCGACTCTTCAGTGAGCGTCGTGATATTCAAGCTCTGTTTTAAAGCTTGAATATGAGGTCGATACGATAGATCTTTACCTTTACTCCATACAGCCTGCAAGATTTCATACATTGCATCAAGGCGTTGATCCTCAGGCACACTGTAAAACAATCGTGCTATTTCATATGTCGCCTGCTGAGTCGGTCGGCAAAACGGCGTAAATTTTACTTCTGTTCGTTTAGATAAACGCGTTGCCAAACTCCAATCAAATAAATCTCGTCCCTGATATTGCAATGGATAAACGGTAAGTTGGATATCGTAATAATCGGCAAGTTCCTCTTTAATATAAGCTAATAATAACCAAGAGATCGGATCTTCTAATGCAATATAGAGGTCCAACTCAGGATTCATTGCCTGAATCTCAGATAATTCCTCAGCATCATTCATTAGGTGTTCCCGCCACTCAATATGATTGATGAGAAAAATAGGATTACCGGTCAAGAGTCTTTGTTGTTTTAAACGGCGGGTCAATCTTAATAAATCATCTACCGCATGATACCGACGATTACCGAGCTCAAAAAAGCTTGCTAAAACTGGCGTGTGATCAAAAGTTCGCTCAGCGATTTGTTGTTCTTTTCGATGTCGACTGGCCATGACATACAAAGTACGTAATTTTCCATACTGCTGTTGCCACAACATATGGAAGACATCTTCCAATAAATAGAGAAAATTTTCACCTGTTAATGGGGTATTTCGTAAAATCGTTTCTGCCTGTTGAATCGCTTCAGCACTCGGTATTTCAGGCTTTTCATTATCGAATCCGAAACGATGCTGGTACGCTAAAATTTGGGCATCACGTAGACTGTAATCTTGCCACTCTTCAGGACTCATATCATTTGGAGCTTCAGCAGCAGTATCTGAGATAACAATTTTTAAAGGCTTAATTTCATCTTTTAAAATGTCATTTAATTGTGCCAATTGCTGGACTGCAAGATAACTATACACATCATCTAAACGAAGATAGATCGTTAAACCCTGCTCAGTTGACAAGACCTCTTGACGATTTGGTTTCTGATAAAACCAACTCGATCGTAGCGGATCAAACCAACGGCGTAACAATGACATGAGATGTGCCTCAGATGATTTTACTGGTAAATTATGTGCTCAAAGTATCGAATTCATCGCTTTTTTTAAAACTAAAAAAGTTTGAACGCGAGCAAAACTTATATCAAGACAAAGAGAATTGATCAATATTTATGACCTTTCTATCAAATATTGTCATTAATGTAATTGACGCTTTCAGATGAAATTCAAACTTTTAGTGATTAAAAAAGCATCCCAAAGGATGCTTTTTAATCATGATTGATCTAGTTTATAAGCAGATTAGATATCACGTACCGCACCTTTTGCAGCACTTGTTGCATGCATTGCATACGCTTTCAGTGCTTTAGATACTTTACGTGGACGCTCTTTCGCAGGCTTCCAACCTTTAGCTTCTTGTACTTCACGGCGCGCAGCCAATACATCATCAGCAACTGCTAAGTGAATCGTACGGTTTGGAATATCAATTTCGATACGGTCGCCATCTTCAACTAAAGCAATTGCACCGCCTTCAGCCGCTTCTGGAGACACGTGACCAATTGAAAGACCTGATGAACCACCCGAGAAACGACCATCAGTCACAAGCGCACAGTCTTTACCCAAGCCTTTTGATTTTAAGTAGCTTGTTGGATACAGCATTTCTTGCATACCCGGACCACCTTGTGGACCTTCGTAGCGAATCAGAACCACGTCACCTGCTACGATTTTGCCGCCTAAGATTGCTTCTACTGCATCATCTTGGCTTTCAAATACGCGTGCTGTACCGTTGAATTTCAGAATCGAGTCATCTACACCAGCCGTTTTTACGATACAACCATCAAGTGCGATGTTACCGTAAAGGACTGCTAAACCGCCGTCTTTAGAGAAAGCATGTTCTGCATTACGAATCACGCCATTTTCACGGTCGCCATCAAGACGTGTGTAGTAACGGTCTTGTGAGAATGCTGTTTGTGTTGGTACACCGCCCGGTGCTGATTTATAGAAGTTATATACCTCTTCATTTTCAGTACGAATAATGTCCCACTTATCTAAAGCGTCTTTTAATGTTTTTTCGTGTACGGTTGGTACAGAAGTATCTAACAAACCTGCACGGTCTAGTTCGCCAAGGATCGACATGATACCGCCTGCACGGTGGACATCTTCCATGTGAACATTTTTAACCGCAGGTGCAACTTTACACAGTACAGGCACTTTACGTGATAAACGATCGATATCATCCATTGTAAAATCAACTTCTGCTTCATGCGCAGCCGCTAATAAGTGAAGTACTGTATTGGTAGAACCACCCATCGCGATATCTAAAGTCATGGCATTTTCATAAGCAGCTTTAGGGGCAATGTTGCGTGGTAATACGCTGTAATCATTTTGTTCGTAATGGCGTTTTGTGATTTCAACAATCAACTGACCCGCACGCTCAAATAGTTTTTTACGGTTGGCATGCGTTGCAAGTGTTGAACCATTACCCGGTAATGATAAACCTAATGCTTCTGTCAAACAGTTCATTGAGTTTGCAGTAAACATCCCTGAACATGAACCGCAAGTCGGGCATGCAGAACGTTCGTATGCTTTTACTTCTTCATCTGTGTAGTTGTCATCTGCAGCAACAATCATGGCATCCACAAGGTCAATTGCTTGTTCACCACCACGAATTTGGACTTTACCAGCTTCCATTGGACCGCCTGAAACAAACACAACAGGAATGTTTAAGCGCATTGCCGCCATCAACATTCCCGGTGTGATTTTGTCGCAGTTCGAGATACAAACCATTGCATCTGCACAGTGTGCATTGACCATGTATTCAACTGAGTCAGCAATCAAGTCACGCGATGGTAATGAATACAACATTCCGTCGTGACCCATTGCAATACCATCGTCTACTGCGATTGTATTAAATTCTTTAGCTACACCACCCGCTTGTTCAATCTGACGTGCAACAAGCTGACCTAAGTCTTTAAGATGCACATGACCCGGTACGAATTGTGTGAATGAGTTGACTACTGCAATAATTGGTTTGCCAAAATCTTCGTCTTTCATTCCAGTTGCACGCCATAAGCCACGTGCACCCGCCATATTTCTTCCGTGTGTTGATGTTTTCGAACGATAGTCAGGCATTTTTATTTCCAACTTAAGCTGAGCTCGATGAATATGTATTCAATCTGGCTAAATGATACTGAAATATAAGGCTAAATCAGTTGAACCTTACTTCTATTATGACAGCTTTCTGATTAACAGTTAACCATTGCTTGCAATTGTTCGTATAGGTCTGATTTGCCCTCAACGATCTAAATCGATGTAAGAGATGTGATCTACTATAAACCCTTATCTGAAATCGTAATACAAAACTTTCATGAATCTTTTTTTAAAAATACATAAATTTTATTAATCACACCTTAAGCACAAAATGCACATGAAAACGTTTCAAATTACGACCTTATTTGGGCGAAAATCGCTTTTGGCATATAATGTTCTTTATATTGTTTTGGAAGTGTCTGAGTGAAAATCATCTTTGCGGGAACCCCTGAATTTGCAGCGAGTGCATTAGCAGCTTTGCTAAAGACTTCTCATGAAATTGTTGCTGTGTATACGCAGCCAGACCGTAAAGCAGGACGTGGACAAAAACTGACAGCGTCAGCGGTAAAGCAATTGGCGCTTGAGCACAATATTCCTGTTTACCAACCTTTACATTTTAAATCGTCGACTGAGGAAGGTTTGGCTGCTCAAGCTGAACTCAAGTCTTTCAATGCTGATGTGATGGTGGTCGCAGCATACGGTTTAATCTTGCCTCAAGTCGTTTTGGATACACCTAAATACGGCTGCTTGAATATTCATGGTTCCTTATTGCCTCGCTGGCGAGGTGCAGCCCCTATTCAACGTGCTATCGCGACAGGTGATACTGAAACAGGTATTACGATCATGAAAATGGCAGCTGGTCTAGACACTGGTGACATGATGTTTAAAACGATGTGTCCTATTACGGCTGAAGATACTTCCGCAACCTTACATGATAAACTGGCTCAACAAGGGGCTGAAGCCACTCTCGCTGTTTTAGAAAGTGAAGACACTTTAAAGCATTATTTAGATACACGTGAAGTTCAAGATGAATCACTTACAGTGTATGCTCATAAACTGTCGAAGGCTGAAGCTCAAATTAACTGGGCAAATGATGCTGTGACGATTGATCGTAATATCCGTGCTTTCAATCCTTGGCCCGTAGCTTTCACACCTATTGATGAATCCAACAATTTACGCATTTGGAATTCGAAACTTTCTCCACTCACTCCATCAACTCAACAAATCGGTGAAATCATCGCTGTCGATCAGGATGGTGTTCACGTTGTGTGTGGTGATCATCAAGTGATTTGCCTCACTCAACTTCAGTGGCCAGGCGGTAAAGCGCTCAATGCTGCACAAATTCTACAAAGTCAAAAATTGCAGCCAGGACAGATCTTCGCATGAGCCAACAATCTTCTCATTTAAATTTACGCGGACATGTGATTAAAACATTACTGGCCGTTCAGAATGGGCAATCCCTCACCTCTGTTCTTTCCCAACATCTTTCATTGGTTGGTGAGCGTGATCGGGCCTTATTTCATGAATTGACTTTAGGCACTTTACGCCAATGGCATGCACTTAAAGCAATTACTCTCCCTCTTCTGACTAAACCGCTCAACAATGAAACCGTTGAAAGCTGCCTATATTTAGGTTTATATCAACTGCTTTGCACGCGTATTCCAGCACATGCGGCTATCTCAGAAACGGTAACAGCCACCAAACAACTTGGTTTTGAAGCTTTAAGTGGCGTCGTGAATGCGATTCTACGTCGTGTTTCACGTGAAACTGAAGAATTCGGCGAAGCATTAGACCAAGCCCATGGTTTACCTAGTTGGCTATTTAAACGCTTGAAAAAAGATTGGCCAGAGCATCTTCAAATGCTTTCAGCTGAGCTTAAACTGGCTGCGCCTTTGACACTACGTGTAAATGAACGACAAGTAAGCCGTGAGGAATATTTAGATATTCTTGATGAAGAAGGGATTGATGCTCATCCATGTGAATGGTCCGATGTAGGCATTATCTTAGATCAATCCGTGCATATTCCTCACCTCCCTGGCTTTGAAGAAGGTGGTTTTTCTGTTCAGGATGAACATGCTCAACTTTGCGCGACCTTGTTGCCGAATCTTGATGATAAGATCGTAATTGATGCATGTGCGGCTCCAGGTGGAAAAACAGCACATATTTTAGAGTGTTATCGTCCTAAAAAGCTGTATGCGATCGATCACGACACAAAGCGTTTAAGCCGCGTAAGTGAAAACTTAGAGCGTCTTGCACTTAATCAGTATGCTCCAGTGGAAATACTCACTGCTGATGCTACGGTATGGTCTGCACCTGAACAGGCTGACTGTATTATTCTTGATGCACCGTGTTCTGCTATTGGAGTTGTACGACGTCATCCAGATATTCGTTTACTTCGCCAATCTACCGATATTCAACAAACGGTTGAACTTCAAAAACAAATTCTGAATCACATGTGGCTACAACTCAAAGTTGGCGGATCAATGCTTTATATTACCTGCTCGATTTTGAAAGCTGAAAATGAACACCAAATGATTGATTTCTTCAACACGCATGCAGATGCTCAAGAAATCAAATTAAATGTAAATTGGGGAATTGAACAAATCCACGGCCGTCAGTTATTGCCACAACAAGGTCATGGTGATGGATTCTATTATTGTTTAATTCAAAAGATTTAATGCTATTTTTTAAGATAGTTTATTTCTAATTTACCGACATATAAAAAAGCCATGACTCGTGTCATGGCTTTTTTAATATTGATCTGAAGTAGTTTAATCTTCAAGCTCATCTGGGTTTTTTGCCAAATGAATCATGGCTAAAATAAGACCACCCCATAACAGCACTGTTGAGATAATAAGCATCATTAAAGCAGAAGTATTCATCTTATTTCTCCTCAGGTCCATTGTCTTTTAGACGACTAAAAACAACCGCACAGAATACAAAGATTGCAACTACACCGCCACCAATTGGCAATAGAATCTCAATTGGATAACCGCCATAACCTTCAGTAAATATTGACTTCAAGGTCATCAATAGCGCAGCTAACAATGAGATTGGCGTAACTACAGTCAACATGAAGTTCCAACCAGCACCTAGCTTAATACTAGCATATTGATTTACATGCTCTTGAAGTTGCTTTAACAACGGTCGACGGAACCATGACACCAATACGATTGATAATAAGCCACCCGCGACAATACCAATATTATTGGCAAAGTAATCGATAATATCGACAAACGTAATCGCGCTGTGAGTTGAGAACAATAAAGTTGAAACAATTGCTGAACCACCTGCAATAATTGTCACAGCCTTCTTACGAGACCATCCTAACTTGTCTTGGAAACCTGCGATTGGAACTTGAAGAATACTGACCATGGATGTAATCCCTGCAACTGTTAAAGATGCAAAGAACAAGAAGCCAAATAAGTCTCCGCCAGCCCCCATGCTTGAAATGATTTTAGGGAAAGCGATAAAAGCTAAACCAATACCACCAGATACAACATCGTCAACTGAAGCACCCGCACTGTAGGCCATGAAACCTAATGCTGCAAATACCCCAATACCAGCTAAAATTTCAAAAGATGAATTTGCAAGAGCAACGACTAGTCCAGAACCAGTTAAATTCGTTTTTTTCTTCAAATACGAAGCGTAGGTCAACATAATCCCGAAACCAACGGATAACGAGAAAAAGATATGGCCAAATGCAGCTAACCACACTTTATAGTTGCCCATTGCTTCCCAGTTTGGTGTAAAGAATGCATTTAAACCTTGGACAGCACCTGGTAAACGAATAGCTTGAATCACGAGAATCGTAAATAAAACCACCAATAATGGCATAAAGATCTTATTCGACAATTCCACGCCTTTCTTCACCCCACCATACAGGATGAACATAACGATCGCCCAAACGACAACCAAACCTATAAATAAGGTCGGAACAAATCCAAATGCTAAGCCTTCGCCATTCTGAAGATAGGTGGTGAAAAAGAATTTTTCTGTATCACTTCCCCACTGTTGACCAAATGAGTAGAACATATAACTACCCGCCCATGACAATACACTGGCATAGTAAATACCAATAATTAATGTCACAGCGACTTGCCACCAACCCAATGATTCACCATTCATCAACTTCTTGTAAGCTGTAGGTGGGGCCTTACGGTATTTATGTCCAACTGCATAATCTAAAAATAAAAGTGGAAGACCGGCAGCAAAAATTGCAACCAGATAAGGGATTAAAAATGCCCCGCCACCATTTTCATATGCGACATAGGGAAAACGCCAAATATTGCCTAAACCTACTGCAGAACCAATAGCTGCAATAATAAAACCTGATCTGGCGCTCCAATTTTCACGTGAAGCTGTCATATAGTACCTAATCCGTAAATGGGTACACGCTTACTGCTATTGTTGATGTTATCTCGCAAGTAATTGCATACCATTAAAATTTTGTTGTTTGAATCAGAAACGGCCTTTTGAGCATTTTTTTCGAATTACAAACCACCCCTTATTTAATATTCTTGGTTAAAGAAAGATGAAATAAAGGATGTTTAATGAATCAACAATAGCGCTTTTAATCAGATTTTTCTGTAATTAATTCAGGAAAAAACTGTGTTTCATCATTTTTTTTATCTTATTGATTAATTTTTAACTCAATATGTTTATTTTTAAATCACAACGTTAATCTAAACTAAATAATTTAAAAGGAGCGTTATGCTCCTTTTAACATAAATAATAATTTATCCTTGTTTAATCACAAGCAATCGCTCTTCTTGCATATCTCGAATTGCTGATTGAATCCCTTCTCGACCTAGACCTGAATCTTTAACACCACCATAAGGCATGTTATCCACACGGAATGATGGAATATCATTAATGATGACACCACCTACATGTAAATGATTCCACGCATACATCATTTTATTCAGACTTTGTGTATAAACGCCAGCTTGCAGACCAAATCGACTTTGATTAATTGTAGCAATGCCTTTTTCAAAATCTTTATACTTCTCTAGAATAGCTACTGGCCCAAAAGCTTCATCTTTATAAATTTCTAAAGACGTATCAACATTTTCTAGCAATATTGGATCAAATAAAGCCCCTTTTACCTGACCTTCGACTAAAACTTTGGCGCCTTTCTTTACCGCTTTATCGACCCATTTTTTAAGCCTTTTAGCTTCTCCCTCCTTGATCATAGGGCCACATAAGGTCAAGTCTGAATTTGGATCGCTCGCTTTGATTTTTTTAATTTTGGAAATTAATTTCTTCTTTAAATCAGTATAAATATTTTCATGGACTAAAATTCTTTGGACACTAATACAAACTTGACCTGCATGGTTATAAGCTCCCCCAATAAGACGATCAATTAACACATCAGATATTTCAGTATCAGGTTCAATTAAAACAGCAGCATTTCCACCAAGCTCTAAGGTGACTTTTTTTCGACCAGCACGTGCTTTCATATCCCAACCGACTTCATCCGATCCAGTAAAACTGAGTAATTTGAATCGGTCATCGGTTACCAAGATATCTGCCTGTTCGCGAGGACAAGGTAAAACTGAAAATGCACCTTGAGGTAAATCAGTTTCAGCCAACACTTCTGCAATTTTTAGAGCAGAAACTGGTGTAAGTGACGCAGGTTTCAGTACGAAAGGACACCCTGCTGCAATTGCAGGTGCAATTTTATGAGCAGTTAAATTAAGTGGAAAATTAAAAGGACTAATTAATGATATAGCACCAATCGGAACATGTTTAATCATACCTGTATAACCCTGTGCAGCAGCTGTTACAGCCAATGGCATTAAACGCCCATCGTCCATTTGTGTAACAGCATCAGCAGCGATTTGAAAGGTATTTATAAGACGCTCAACTTCAGCCTGAGCTGCTTTTAATGGCTTTCCACCCTCTGCAATCAAAATTGCAGTTAATTCCTCTCTCATTTCGCTAAAGCGTTTGACACAATGTAATAAAATCTTTTGCTTTTGAAATGGTTCTAATTTTGCCATCGCCTGTTCTGCATCAATTGCAGATTGGATTGCTTTTTCTAAAGTATTTGCATCTGCTAAGGCTACTCGGGCAAATATTTTTTGGCTAAATTTATCTTTTACTTCAAGCCATTGACCTGTTTGGGATGCTTTAGAGGCAACATAAAGAGAATAATCACACTCAATTTTTTTTTCTGAATTGGTCATCACGTATCCTTAAATATATTCGGATTTAAAACTTTTAAATTCACTATATCATGACCTCTCAAGCAACTTCTGTTCATGAGTAATTAAGTAATATATTTTTCACTCTTACTTTTTATTATGTAAATGCCTCTATTGCATCTCGCATGCATTTTAGTCACTCATTATTTAAAGCATTAAAAGACAACCACGACCAATTGATTAGGCGATCATTAAAAGACAACCACGACCAATTGATTAGGCGATCATTTTTCTATGTACACAGGTGTACCAATAGAAATTAATCATACTTTATGAATTTGAGCATCAGATGGATAAGAGAGGTTGCTATAACTGTTCAAGACATAAAATTTATCGTCTATATGATTATTTATTTCAATTTTTATATATAAAAAAACACCCCCTTGTATTGAAGGGGGTGTTTAGAATAATGAGCTGGCGATGACTTACTCTCACATGGGTAACCCCACACTA